>JAZKEN010000023.1:7366-21568 GCA_040387035.1 Pseudomonadota bacterium
ACGCCCAGAAAATCGCCAGTGAACATGGTAATCGCTTTGAATGGGTATGCAGTATCCATCCTTACCGGGCAGATGCCGTTGAGGCTTTAACACAGGCCAAGGCACAAGGCGCGCGTGCCATTAAATGGCTGCCTCAAGGCATGGGCATCGACCCTGCCTCACCCAAATGCGATGCCTTCTATGCCGCCTGTGCAGAACTGAAGCTACCGATTATTTGCCATACGGGCCGCGAAAGCGCCGTACAAGGCGGCAATCAGGATGATGCAAACCCGCTGAAGCTACGGCGCGCCTTGGATGCTGGTGTGCGCATCGTTCTGGCGCATTGCGCATCGGATGGCGAGGATATTGATTACGACAATGGCAACAAAAAAGTAAAAAGCTTTGATCTGTTTTTACGCATGATGGATACGCCAAAGTATGAAAATTTACTATTTGGTGAAATATCGGCTATTACTTTATTCAACCATGCCTGGACCATCAAGCCGCTATTAAAACGCACCAACTTGCACCATCGACTACTCAACGGCTCTGACTACCCGCTGCCTGGCATTTTGCCGCTCGTCTCGCTAAAACAATTGGTTGGTGAGCAATTAATAACAAAAGAAGAGTCAGGTTTTCTAGAAAGCGTGCGCCTTTACAATCCGCTGTTATTTGATTTTGCGCTTAAAAGATTAATACGATTTGAAGGTAAAGCGTTTCCTGCCCAACTATTCGAAACCAAAGCTTTTTTTACAGAATCATAATGACTACGCATATCCATCCCACTTCAGACCAGTTATTTTCTCGCGGCATGGTTGCCGTATTAATTGCGCAATTCATATCGGCATTGGCCGATAACGCGCTGCTATTTGCAGCAATTGCGCTACTAAAATCGCAATTAGCGCCGAATTGGCAAATCCCTTTACTGCAAGAATTTTTTGTAGTGGCATTTATTTTACTGGCGCCATTTGTCGGCCCATTTGCGGATGGCTTCCCCAAAGGCCGCGTGATGTTAATCGCTAATCTGCTCAAGCTATTAGGCGCATCCGCCATGATCTTGGGCTTGAATCCTTTACTGGCTTATGGCCTGGTAGGCATAGGCGCTGCCGCGTACTCACCTGCCAAATATGGTATTTTAAGTGAGCTGGTCAGCGCAGAAAAACTGGTTAAAGCCAATGGTTTGATAGAAGGTTCAACCATTGTAGCTATTTTATTAGGCGCGGTTCTGGGTGGAAAACTAGCAGATGCTTCTGTCAGTATCGCCTTGGTAACTATTTGCGCTTGTTACCTGCTCGCCGCTATCGCTAATACCTTTATACCGCGCCTGCCCGTGGCGCGACCTGATACCAAACTAACGCCTCTCAAACTAGTAAAAGAATTTGTAGAAGCGCTAAAAGTGCTATCAACCAATAAAGATGCGCGTTTTTCGCTTATCGGCTCTAGCGTATTTTGGGGGACAGGCTCTACCTTACGCCTGCTATTGGTTGCCTGGGTGCCTGTCGCTTTGGGCATTAACGATTTAAGCATGCCCGCCAATCTAAGCGGCGCAGTGGCCATTGGAATCGCCATTGGTGCCGCACTGGCTGCCAAATTTATTCGGCTGGAACATGTGAACCGCGTCTTACCGGCCGGGCTATCGATAGGCGTATTCATTATGCTGTTTGCGCATAGCAACCAACTGTATATCGCTATTGCGCTACTCATACTAATTGGCGCGGCAGGCGGATTTTATGTCGTGCCGCTGAACGCCTTGCTGCAAGAGCGCGGCCACGAAACGGTGGGGGCGGGTAACGCGGTTGCCGTGCAAAACTTTTTTGAAAATTTCTGCATGATGTCGTTAATCGCTTTATATATCGCCCTGGAAAAAAGTAATACTCCTGTCATTTACATTACATTTATATTTGGCAGCTTTATATTAGTTGCGATTAGCCTGCTTGCACGGCATCGCCTGCGTCAAAAACCATAACTTTCGCCTTATAATTACACTTTTACTCATCCGCATTTTATTTTAGGTTTAAAGATGTACCTTTCACATTTAATCAAAAATGCGCAGCAAGCCATATGGAAAGTCGCCAGCAAACTAGGCCCTTTCGCGCCACTTGTCAGCATGCTGTTGCTGGGCTTGATCATTTTGTCTTTATCACGCTTAGGCTTGGTATTTTGGAAATTGGAGCGGGTTGCGGCAACCGGCAAGCTGGTTGAAATCCTGTTGCAAGGCATACGTGTCGATATCATCCAGCTAAGTTTATTAGCACTGGTTCCGCTTTTACTGGCACCGCTTTTAGCCATCAAGCCACTGTTTAAAATTTGGCAAAAATTCACTTATATCTGGGTGATATTCGCCATTGTTCTGCTGGTATTTTTAGAGGCCGCCACACCAGGATTCATTGCAGAATATGACGTACGGCCTAACCGTTTATTTGTTGAGTATCTCAAATACCCAAATGAAGTCGTCCGCATGCTGTGGGGCGGCTTCAAGATTCACGTGTTTGCCAGCATCGGGTTTGTGATTTTATCCATCTGGGCAATGCGCCATTTTATGCAGCCCTGGCTAAAAGCCAAACCTAACTGGTCAAATACAAAAATATGGCTGGTTTGGCCACTTATATTTTTATTGGCAGCTTTTGCGATACGTTCAAGTTTGGGTCATCGCCCCGCTAACCCAGCCTTATTTGCCATCACACAAGACAGCATGGTGAATAGCCTGGTATTAAATTCCGGCTACTCTGTTTTTTACGCTATTTACGATTTGCAGCACGAAAGCAAATCCAGCCAGATTTACGGCAAGATGGAGAGGGATGAGATCTTTAAATTGACAGGCGCAACGGATAGCGAAATCCCGACCCTAAAAACCTTGGTGCCGACTAATAAGCGTGATAAGCCGTTTAATCTGGTGATTATCCTGCAAGAAAGCCTGGGCGCAGGATTTGTAGAGTCACTTGGCGGCAAGCCAGTGACGCCTAACCTGGAAAAACTGAAAAGCGAAGGTATCTGGTTTGAGCAGCTGTACGCCACAGGCACGCGCTCTGTACGCGGCATTGAAGCGGTGACGGCGGGCTTTCAACCAACACCATCTGAAAGCACGGTTAAATTATCGCTAAGCCAGAAAAACTTTTTTACGCTGGCAAGCCTGCTCACCAAACAAGGCTATAACGCCGAATTTATCTACGGCGGTGAATCGCATTTTGATAATATGCGCAGCTTTTTCCTGGGTAATGGCTTTAACCAGATCACGGACCAGAAAGACTATAAAAATCCCGTGTTTATGGGCAGCTGGGGTGCGTCTGACGAAGACCTGCTCAATAAAACCCATGAACAATTGCTAGCGCACCATGCCAGCGGTAAGCCATTCTTTACACTGGCGTTTTCATCCTCTAACCATGCGCCATTTGAGTTCCCCGATGGCCGTATCGAATTGTATGAGCAACCCAAAGCAACCGATAATAACGCGGTCAAGTATGCCGATTATGCGATTGGGCAGTTTTTTGAAAAAGCCAAAAAAAGCCCATACTGGAAAGATACGGTATTCCTCATCGTGGCCGACCATGATATCCGTGTGCGCGGCAATACACTGGTGCCAATCGAGCATTTTCATATTCCCGGCCTGATCTTGGGCGCCGATATCAAGCCGCAAATCGTTAAAAGCATCACCAGCCAGATTGATTTACCGGTGACGGTATTATCCTTGATGGGCATCAGCGCCCAGCATCCGATGACAGGGCGCGATATATCCAAGGAACCCGCTGACTATCTGGGCCGCGCCATGATGCAGTACAACTATAATTTTGCCTGGATGCAGCAAACACGTGACAGCAATAACGTGGTGGTATTGCGCGAAGGCAAAGTGCCAGCGCATGGTGTGTATGATGCACAGGCCAAGCAGTTGAATGAAACGGCGGCGCCAGCCAATGCCAAGGAAATCGAACAGCTCGCACTGGCCAACTCACTATTGCCCGCCTTGCTATACAGCGAACAACGTTACCACCTGCCAAAATGAGTTTGATTTAATGAGCGCACATCAAACTTCCATGCTCACCAAGCGGGTAATCCGCGATGGCTTAAGCTATATTTTAAAAGGTGGTTTGCGCATTAAAAACGGGCATTTACCTACCCGCCAGCACACCATACCCGCTAATTTTATTGGCGTTTGCGTGGCTTCTAATGCCAATCAGGCAACTGACGATTACATCATATTGCAATTACAAAAACTGGGCATCAGGCGCGTGCGCTTGGATTTTTCTTATGGCGATTTAACCGGCTTTAACGCGCGTTTTTTACACCGATTAATAGCCGAAAAATTTGAAGTGACTTTGCATCTTTTGCAGCCATTTGCCGTTGCTAAAAATATGCACACTACAAGCGAACAAAGTATTTGGCGCGATTTTTTAGCGCAGGTACTGAATACTTTTGGTGCGGATATTCAGGCGGTTGAAATTGGCAACACGCTGAATCGCAAGCGCTGGGCAGGTTATACACTGCATGGTTTTTTAGGTGCATGGGCGATTGCGCACGCTGAAGTTAAAGCGCGGGGCGTGACCTTAATCGGCCCTAATATCCAGGATTTTGAGCCTTTATATAATGTTAGTCTGCTTAAAACATTAAAAAACCTCAATCAATTACCCGATATCCATAGCGACAATTTGTTTGTGGAACGGGTGACCGAGCCGGAGCGTTTTGATCACCGCATTTTTAAATATCAATGGGCGCGCTTTTTTAAATACAACCTAATTAAAAAAGCGCGTATTTTGCAAAAAATTGGGCAAGATTTTGGCGTAACGCGTACGGCATCTTCCGTCGCCTTTTGGGCGATCTACCGTATACAGCGCCTTTTACCCGACGGCCTGCAAAAGCAGGCTGACTATGCCGCGCGTTATTTTTTGCTGCTAGCCGCCTCAGGCAGCTTAACGCAAGCCAATTGGGGCGCACTTGTTTGCCAGCGGGAAGGCCTGATTACAGATGGCCTGACGGAAGCGCAGTATCCCGTTCTGGAGCGCGTTGCGCACTATAAAAATGCGGATGGCGACCTCAAGAACTACCAGCACCACCCCAGCTTTAATGCGGTAAAAACAGTGGCAAACCTGATTCAAGGCGCAAGCTATATCGGGCCGATTGTCACAGCAAACGGTTTGGAAATCCACCATTTCTTACAAGGCAATACGCATATGCATGCTGCCTGGGCCATTAATGGGAAAATGGCTTTTTTAAGTGATATTTACCCGACAGACGCGCTGAAAACAGCCAGCATATTACACCGTGATGGTGAATTGCTGCTTAAAAATAAGGATCTTATTACAGAATCACCTATCTACCTGCTTTGGGATGATTCATCACCGGCAAAACAAGCATCACCCATTAGTACCCCCACCCTGGCCCAAGACATTGCCATTCATGCGCACATTGCCGATCTGAATTATTTCAAATTTAAAGAGGGTGACTGGCAAGGTTTGGTATTGGCCAAGGACGCGGCTGATGCGCAAATATTGATGCAAAAACTTCACCCTGATACCTTGCGTGCGCCGAACAAAGACGGCGCACTCAGGCATGCGCGCAATGCGATTTGGGCAGTGCCAGATCCAAGACAGGTGGATGCGGCGAGACAATTAACCGTCAAGCAACCCATGAAAATGTACCCGCATAAAGCGTTTTTAGACCGCTTTAAGCCCAGCAAAGCTAAACGCAGCTGGAATGGCGCGATGGAATTGATGCGGCGTGGTGTGGGTACCGCGCAACCTGTGGCCTATTTTGAAAAGATTGGTGACAGCACACTGAAGCAAAATTTCTATATCTGTGAATTTGTAAAAGCAGATGCCAATATTGGGCAGATATTTGCGGCTTATAGCAGGGGTGAGCTTGATTTTCTTGGTTTAAAACCTGAATCGGTCTATTCCCAGCTAGCGCAATATTGCCATACCATGCATAGCCGTGGCGTGCATTTCAGGGACCTATCCGGCGGCAATATCCTGGTCAATATTGGGACCAATAATGCACTCAGTTTTTCGCTGATCGACACAGCGCGCATCCATGCTTACAACCACGGTATTGCTTTTAATTTGCGCATCGCCGATTTAACACGTGCCTGTCACAAGCTGAATTGGGCAGGGCGTGAGCGCTTTATGCAAATCTACTTGGGGCTTTCCGGCAGGCGGTTCACCTGGCAAAACCGTTTACAGTTCCAGCTGTACGATTTTAAGGTATCGCTTAAACGCACCATAGGCCGTAAAGGAATCAAGCGCTTGATGAAGCGAATAAAAGGCCAGGCTTAAGGCCTTAAATTTATTCTAATGAAAATCATGAGTGCCTTTTAAGTGCTTTAGATAGAAGCTTATCGAATTGGTGGCGTAGTATTCAACTTACGTTATGCAGTTGTGAAAACAAAGCGAACGAATTTAAACCTAAGGAGATTACTATGTGGACAACACCAGCTGCTACTGAAATGCGTTTCGGTTTCGAAGTTACAATGTACGTAATGAACAAATAATTATTCGTTCTCCGTATATAAAAGAGCACTTAATGTGCTCTTTTTTTATGCCTAGCGTTGATGACTTTACCGCTGTCGACTATACAGTTTCAACCGGTTGGTTACCCCAATAACCAGCAAGAAGCTGGTTATTGGAGTTGCAAACATACTGTCATCAGTTGACTAGAGCACATGCATATTGATATCGAACTCAATACTCTTGATTGCATCTAATTTCTCCAAGTTCAATATTTGTTGCCCAGTCAGCGATCCCTTGTATAAATTATCCAGTCCATTTATCGGTGTCAAGCCCAAGTTAAAAACTTCTTCGGTTGTCAGCAAACCCACAACCACAACCTGAATTGGCTTGCTTAAGTGAGATAAGCATTTCTGCTTTAATGCATTATTGATTTTGTCCATCTCGTCCACCTTAATAAATGACTGATTACAAAGTCGCCTGGTTACAGTCCACCAAACCTGCACCATACAGTTGATCATTGCCAGGTACGCCTAAATCAGCAGCCGTTAGTAATAACCTGGCCCTGATTTGCGCAGGCGTAAAAGCAGGGAAACGCTGTTTAACCAAGGCGGCGGCCCCTGCCACATGCGGGCAGGCCATGCTGGTACCACTCATTTTTTTGTATCCATTGCTAAGATAGGTGGAATTAACGCTAACCCCTGGCGCTGATATATTTACGGGATTAGCCCCTTGAGGGCAGCAGCCGGTGCCAAATGATGAAAAATCGGCTTTTACTTTATTGGCATCAATCGCCGCAACGGCAATCGCACGCGGGCTGTTCGCTGGGCTGTTGACACATCTGAATGATGAGGTAGGTCGGCCTGAATTACCCGCAGCGCACACCACTGTAACACCCGCTGCATTCAGCTGTGCAATCGCATTGGTATAAGCCAGGCTTTGGCATGAAACAGAGCCCAGGCTCATGGATACTACATGCATACCATTAGCTTTTGCCCAGGCCATGCCAGCCAGAATCCAGCTAGTACTTCCACTGCCACCGTCATTGAGTACTTTTACTGCATAAACCTTGCTGTTGGGTGCAACACCAACCACCCCGATCAGGTTGTTCTTTGCGCCAATTACACCCGCACAGTGCGTACCGTGCCCATGTCCATCATGGTAAGAGGCAACGCCAGGCACAAACGATGCGCCACCCGAAATCACCAGGTCTGGATGAGAAGCAATACCTGTATCCAGCACGGCTACTTTTACACCAGTGCCTCTATAGCCGCGAGCCCACGCTTTTGGCGCATTGACCATGGCAATATTCCAGGGTACTGGCTGTGTCAGAACTGGCAAGGGTTCGAATGGTGGCAATGGGAACGGAGCGGGTTTAATCGGCAATCCGGGCATAAGTGCCATTGGTACCCGCGGAATTTGCGCAGTAAATGCTAGCGGTGGGAAGAATCGGCTTATATCACCCGGATAAGCGTTATAACTCATCAGGTTTTGATATAAAGCCGTTTGGCCGTGCTGATACCCTTGTTGGTAATACAGATTCACCGTTTCAGAGATATCTTCATTAGCAAAATCATGCACAGCCGACAAGCTAGCTTCCTCAGACCATTCGCCTGCGGCGTCCATTAAAATGTGCATCTCCAAGTCTTCTTCAACGGCCAATATGCGCTCGTCTGCCTGGTATTTCTTAACCTCCGCTTCAGACAAGGTTAAAGTCGTTGAACCCAATCCATTAAAATGCAAGATATCACTTGGCTTGATTTCGGCATCGGTTGCCATTAAATCAACGCCATCTTGTATCTTGTTGGCCGCGATATTTAAAATTTCAGCTGCTGTGCTTTCACTTGTTTGCGTATCTGCAAAAGTGACGATGTAACGTTTTTCAGTTTGGCTTTTTGTCATTTGTTTTCTCCAAATATTTACATTAAGAATCCTTTTTATTATTCAAATGGTTAAATTAAACCCGTTTAATTTTGCTTGTTTTAAAGGTGTTTTAGGTTTGCTTGCTACACTCAAATTTCAAGTCTATATTGACTACTATTAGGCAATTTCTATTTAAGTCATTCAAATAATGAATCAAATATAGTTGTGCCTTATTGCCAGTAACAATCCCTAATTTGGTAGTTTTGGTTCAGGATTACCCCAATTGTGTATATATTTAAGCGGTAAATTTGAAAGGGAACGTTTGCACTACAGGCGCAAAACGCTGAGGTAGAAAATTCGGGAAATATGTTTATACAATCATTACGCTGCAACTATTTTTATATCAACAGGGAGCACACGATGACGATTACTCAAACAATAATTGCTTTGGTAGGCCGCATTTTATTATCACTGATTTTTATATTAAGTGGCTTTGCCAAGATCAACGACCATGCTGGCACACTAAGCTATATCAACAGCGTGGGTGCACCTATGCCAGAGCTGGCTTACTGGATCGCGGTAATTGTCGAAGTGGTGTTTGGTATCGCTTTACTGCTTGGCTATAAAGCCAGGATCGCGGCCGGCGGCCTTGCCGTTTTTACACTGGCCGCGGCGATATTGTTTCACAACAATTTTGCCGACCAGATACAAATGATCATGTTCTTAAAAAACATCACCATTATTGGCGGTTTATTGTTGATTGTGGCTTATGGTGCGGGTGGTTTTAGCATTGATAACCGCCAATAACCATTCAAAATACGAAAACCATGACCGCACTATTTATTTCGCACGGCGCACCTACACTGGCAATCGAGCCTGGTGAAACGGGCAAACTACTGGCAGAACTAGCGGCGTCGTTACCGCGCCCAAGTGCGATCCTTGTGGCTTCAGCTCATTGGGATACGCAAACCCCAACGCTATCCACAACCAGCAAGCCGGAAACGATTCATGATTTTGGCGGCTTTCCACAGCAAATGTATGATATTCAGTACCCTGCGAACGGTGCGCCTGCAATAGCCGCAAAAGCCGCGGATTTGCTTACCCATGCTGGCATCCATTCAAAAATGGACGCAGCACGTGGCCTGGATCATGGTGCGTGGGTGCCGCTGATGCTGATGTACCCTGAAGCGGATATCCCGGTCGCGCAAGTTTCGATTCAAAGCCGGCAAAGTCCGCAGGCGCATTTTGCAATGGGGCAGGCATTGAGCGCATTGCAGGCAGAGAATGTAATGCTGGTAGCCAGTGGCTCGGTCACTCATAATCTGCACGACTTTTTCAGCCCGCAACGCGATGCCCAAGCTTTGCACTATGTGCCAGCGTTTGCGGATTGGTTAGCTGGAAAGATTGGGCAGAATGATAGCGCAGCGCTATTTGATTACCGCAATCAAAACCAGTACGCGGTAAGGGCGCATCCCACAGAAGACCATATTCTGCCACTGTTTGTGGCACTGGGTTGGGCAAACGGCGCGGGGCATCTATCGGCAAGCGCGCCAGTCAGGTATACGCCAGAAAATACCTATGGCATATTGGCGATGGATATTTACCGCTGGGATTGATGTGAAACGCCTGAATCGTCCAGGCTCTTTATTTCGGCAGCACAAAACCTTTAGGCAATAGCACCCAGATCTTACCTTGCTGCTTCATGGCGCCTGCTTGTTTGCCAGCAGCGTCACCCGCACCCCAAAAGAAATCAGCGCGCGCGCCGCCTTTAATGGCGCCACCGGTATCTTGCGCCATCATCAACCGCTTTAATGGCTTTGCGCTATTGGGCTGGGTGGTAGACAAGAATAAGGGCGCACCTAAAGGCACATATTTGGGGTCTATCGCCACACTGCGCTCTGCGGTGATGGGTACGCCTAAGGCGCCTAGAGGGCCCGGCAAATCGGCCGGTAACTCCCTAAAGAATACATAGCTGGGGTTGCTATTCAGCAAGTCACGTAACTTATCCAGGTTATTGCGCGCCCAATTTTTAATCCCCTGCATGGACGCCTGGTCTGCTGTCAGCTCACCTTTGTCAATCAGCAAACGGCCAATTGAATTATAGGCATGGCCATTCTGGTCGGCATAGCCAACATGCACTTGCTGGCCATTATCCAGATTGACCAGGCCTGAACCTTGAATCTGCAAGAAAAACACATCGATAATATCGTTAATCCATACGATTTCATTGCCGGCCAAGGGTGACGGGTTGGCTTCAATTTCCGCACGCGTCATGTAGGGGATTAATTTTTTTGTGCCTTGCTTGGTGTCGATTATCTTGCCGCGAATGCGTTTAAATTTAAGTTCAGGGTAAAGGTCTGCCAGCTCTACCGTGACTAAATCATTGGGCTGTCTATACAAGGGATAAGGGTATTGCGAGGATGGCTTGCGGCTACCTTGTAGCAAAGGTTCGTAATAGCCTGTTATCAATCCTGTATTGCTGCCGTCCTGATTAGTCGCTGTATACACATCGAATTGCGTCGTTAGATAAGCAACAATCGCCGCATTATTGGGTTTTGTCAGGGCTTTGGCTGCGCTGCACGCGGGTTGCCATTGCGGCTTATTCTTGAGTGTGCTGCAGCTTTGCAGCCACGCATCCCATGCCGCACTTAAATCATCCTCCATTAATCCATCAATCTCTTCCCATCTTGACGGTTTAAGCAGGCTGTAATCCGGCACTTTATTATCGGGCTTTATAGTTGTTGGCTCTGTACCTGGTTCAAATTTGCCTGACTGCGCGTTTGGCGGTAGTTGTGTGGGCGTTTGCGTGCAATCGCAATTGGGTGGATTTGGTTTTGCTACTGCGAGTTTAGTATTTTTGCTGGTGCAAGAAATCGTCAATACGCCCAACAAAATGATAATAACTAAGCGCTGCATAGGGTATCTATAATTCAAGTTTAAGTTAAATAAGGCGCGATTTAAAAATAATCACGCCCCATATATTGATATAAGGAATTATTTTCGATGAGCAACGCCGTGTAAAGTCGAAATTTGGATTTATAGAAATGCCCGTCCATTGATTCACTTAATGCAGCACTCTTGGCTGCGCCAATACAAATGGCTCAATAATGGCCTCAAACGGGGTGCCGTCAACCGCCACCATAAAATAGCTGCCCTGCATCTGGCCTTCTTGCGTCGCTAAAACGGTACCGCTGGTATATTCGAATTGCTGGTTGGGGTTCAATAGCGGTTGCGCACCCACCACACCCAAACCTTTCACCTCTTGCACATGCCCATTGCTATCGGTGATTATCCAATGCCGGCTGATCAATTGCGCTGCGATATTACCTACATTGGTAATCGTCACCGTATAGGCAAATGCAAACTTATTCTCTTCTACGTTAGATTGGTCCGGCAAATAGGCTGCCTGCACAGAAACCGAGAAGGCATAGTGATTTTGCGTGGTCATTAAGCAATCAGTCCTGCGGTTGGCGAGCTTGGACTGGCCGAATACAATTTTTTAGGCATCCTGCCCGCCAAAAACGATTCACGCCCGGCTTCAATCGCCTTTTTCATGGCACCCGCCATCATAACCGGGTCACGTGCCGCGGCGATAGCGGTATTCATTAACACACCTTCACAGCCCAGCTCCATCGCAATCGCCGCATCCGCTGCACTGCCAACGCCAGCATCCACCAGCACAGGGATTTTTGCATTTTCAATAATAATCTGTAAATTCCATGGGTTTAAGATACCCATACCGGAACCAATCAAGGAAGCCAGTGGCATCACCGCACAACAGCCGATTTCTTCTAGCTGCTTAGCAATAATCGGGTCATCCGAGGTATAAACCATCACATCAAAACCATCTTTTACCAACACTTTTGCAGCGGCAATGGTTTCAATCACGTTTGGGTACAACGTTTTAGGATCACCTAATACTTCCAGCTTAACCAGTTTATGGCCATCCAATAATTCACGCGCCAAGCGCAAGGTGCGCACTGCATCGTCGGCCGAATAACAGCCGGCCGTATTGGGTAAATAAGTAAACTCTTCCGGCGGCAAATACTCCAGCAATGATGGCTCACCAGCGGTTTGGCCAATATTGGTGCGGCGAATCGCTACCGTGACGATTTGCGCTCCACTCGCGTCGATGGCGGCGCGCGTTTCGGTAAAGTCTTTGTATTTACCAGTACCCACTAGCAAACGTGAGTGGTAAGATTTTCCTGCAATAATAAGTTGTTCTGCCATATTTTGTATTTACGTTCTAGTTAACTTTAATGGATTGGGTGCAAAGGTGCATGTTTAAGCTAACCGCCACCCACAGCGCCTACAATTTCCAGCTTATCACCTTCTTGCAATAATACCTCGGCAAACTGGCCGCGCGGTACGATTTCACCGTTCCGCTCGATGGCTAAACGCTTACCGGATAAATCCAGCGCAACAACCAAAGACGCCACACTCATTTCAGAAGCCTCAAAAACCTTAAGCTTGCCATTAATTACTATATTCATTTTAACCACACGTAGTTTATTGGAGATTGCTGATTGAACCTATCTGATTAGGTAAAAAAATATTATTCGTGTATTCCGCAACAACTTAAGTGCGTTAACTAACAAATAGTCATGATTTTATGGATTTATTCATACAACATTGTGATTGGATGAATTTTTTTGATAAATTATATTCACACTCAGCAGAAACAAAATTTCTGTTGTTTTAACTCCCAAAAGGATTTTTTAAGGAAGTCATAATGCAAGCACTAAATGTAAAGCTAGTCGAAAAACCACAGCTTTTAAACGAAATATACGAACCACCACTGAGTCAAAAGTCCGATAAAGTCAAAGTCCAAGAAGCCAATATTTTAAGCTTACAAAAATCTAAAAACCTGAATCGACTTTTAGAAGCTTACAGTGATTGCGTGTAACGTTTAGCTCGTTTTTATCATTCGCACTTAACTCGCAAAAAAACTTTCAAATAGTGGGTCGCTTTAATCACAACCCACCAGTTGATTTTTTATTGCCTACTAACTGACAACTTTTCAGTTGCCAGCTATCCAATTGCTATTTATTCAATAGACAGTTGTGGGCGACCTGCCTCAGGCCAATCCAGGTGGTAGAACTGACCACGCGGCTGATCTTTACGCTCATAAGTATGGGCACCAAAGAAATCGCGCTGACCTTGCAACAGGTTGGCAGGCAGATCTGCACTGCGGTAACCATCGTAATAAGCTAAAGCCGCTGCAAAACCTTGTGCCGGGATACCATTGGTGACTGCCAGGGCAATCACTTTACGCCAACCTGCTTGACCATCATTCATTGAATTAGTGAAGTATGGGTCTAACATCAAGTTTTTCAAACGTGAATTCAATGCATAAGCATCGGTGATCTTTTGCAGGAAACGTGCGCGGATGATACAACCACCACGCCAGATCTGTGCGATCTCACCGAAGTTCAATTTCCAGTTGTAAGCCACTTGCGCTTTATCCATCAATTGGAAGCCTTGTGCATAAGCACAGATTTTTGAGCAATACAGCGCATTTTTAATCGCTTCGATAATCGCCGCTTTATCTGTTTCTTTCACTAGCACTGGGCCTTTTAAGATTTTGCTGGCTTCAACACGCTCTTCTTTTAAGCTGGAAAGTGCACGCGCATAAACCGCTGCTGCAATCGCATTAGCTGGCGCACCTAATTCAAGCGCATTCGCTGCTGTCCATTGGCCTGTACCTTTTTGACCGGCTGTATCCAGGATCTGGTCTACCAAGAAACCTTTACCCATCGGGTCTTTTTGTTGCAGGATATCGGCGGTGATTTCGATCAAGAAGCTTGATAACTCGCCTTTGTTCCACTCGGCAAATACTTTACCGATTTCGTCTGCTGGCATGCCTAACAAGTTTTTCATCAACCAGTAAGCTTCGCAGATCAATTGCATATCGATGTATTCGATA
>JAZKEN010000024.1:0-2120 GCA_040387035.1 Pseudomonadota bacterium
TTTGATTCCCACGTGGTGCATGAAGAAAACGGCACCGCGCTGATTTATATCGACCGTCATTTGGTGCATGAAGTGACCAGCCCGCAAGCGTTTGAAGGCCTGAAACTGGCGAATCGCAAGGTGTGGCGTGTCAACTCTATCCTGGCTGTGCCCGACCATAATGTGCCGACTACCAATAGAAGTACAGGCGTTGCTGGCATTGCGGACCCGATTTCACGTTTGCAAGTGCAAACCTTGGATGAAAACTGTGCTGAGCATGGTGTGACTGAATTCAAGATGAACGACTTGCGCCAGGGTATTGTGCATGTGATCGGTCCTGAGCAAGGCGCAACCTTGCCAGGGATGACAGTGGTCTGTGGTGATTCACATACCAGCACGCATGGTGCGTTCGGCGCATTGGCGCACGGCATCGGTACATCAGAAGTTGAGCATGTGATGGCAACCCAATGCTTGGTGCAGAAAAAATCCAAAACCTTGCAAGTGTTGGTTGATGGCCAATTGGGCAATGGCGTAACGGCTAAAGATATCGCCTTAGCGATTATCGGCAAAATAGGCACGGCTGGCGGTAACGGCTATGCGATTGAATTTGCTGGTTCAGCTATCCGTGCGTTAAGTATGGAAGGCCGCATGACATTGTGCAATATGGCGATTGAAGCGGGCGCGCGTGCCGGTATGGTGGCAGTGGATGACACGACGATTAATTACGTCAAGGGTCGCCCGTTTGCGCCAAAAGAAGCGCAATGGGACGCAGCCGTTGCATATTGGAAAACCTTGCATAGTGACGAAGGCGCCAAATTCGATACCGTTGTCACATTAAAAGCCGAAGAGATCCAGCCGCAAGTCACCTGGGGTACATCGCCAGAGATGGTGGTGGGCGTTGATGGAAAAGTGCCTAGCCTGGATTTGGCTAAAAATGAAGTGCAACGCAGCGATTGGGAGCGTGCTTATGCCTATATGGGCTTAACGCCGAATACACCGATTGATGAAATCCATATCGATAAAGTATTTATCGGCTCTTGCACCAACTCGCGCATTGAAGATTTGCGCGCGGCGGCAGCGGTGGCAAAAGGCAAGCATATCGCACCAAATGTTAAGTTAGCATTAGTGGTGCCAGGCTCTGGCTTGGTTAAAGCCCAGGCCGAGCTAGAAGGCCTTGACAAGATTTTTACCGATGCTGGTTTTGAATGGCGTGAGCCAGGTTGCTCTATGTGTTTGGCAATGAATGCTGACCGTTTAGAGCCGGGTGAGCGTTGCGCCTCTACTTCGAATCGTAATTTTGAAGGTCGCCAAGGGCAAGGTGGCCGTACCCATTTGGTAAGCCCGGAAATGGCCGCTGCGGCGGCTGTTGCTGGTCATTTTGTAGATGTCAGGTTGATTTAATTTTTATAATAAGGAGATTTTATGAAGACATTCGTTGCACTTATCCTGGTTGCTTTCACATTAACTGCTTGCAACACCATTAATGGTATGGGTAAAGATATTGAAAAGGGTGGCGAAGCCATCCAAAAATCAACCAATTAGAGATTAAGCTATTTTTAAAGAATAATTATGCAAGCTTTTACGCAATTAAATGGATTAGTCGCACCCTTAGATAGGGCTAACGTGGATACAGACGCGATTATTCCAAAACAATTTTTAAAGTCGATTAAGCGCGCGGGCTTTGGCCCCAATGCGTTTGATGAATGGCGTTATCTGGACCATGGCGAGCCCGGAATGGATAATTCTAAACGCCCTTTAAATCCTGATTTCGTGTTGAATCAAGCACGTTACCAGGGTGTCAGCGTATTGCTGACGCGCGAAAACTTCGGTTGCGGTTCTAGTCGCGAGCATGCCCCATGGGCGCTTGAAGATTATGGATTTCGCGTTGTGATTGCATCGAGCTTTGCCGATATTTTCTTTAATAACTGTTTTAAAAATGGCATGTTGCCTATCGTGTTGTCTGCCGAAGTGGTAGAAAGTCTTTTTCAGGAAGTTGAAGCCGATATTGGCTATCAATTAAATGTGGACTTGGCTGCGCAAACAGTGACAACGCCTAGCGGAAAATCCTACACGTTTGAAGTGGATAATGTCAGAAAACACAATCTACTCAATGGCCTGGACGATATTGGCTTGACCATGCA
>JAZKEN010000025.1:0-44356 GCA_040387035.1 Pseudomonadota bacterium
CCAGAATGGTAATGCCGCGCTCTTTTTCAAGATCGTTGCTGTCCATCACACGCTCTACTACGGCGTGGTGAGAAGCAAACGTGCCAGCTTGTTGTAAAAGTTTATCAACCATGGTGGTTTTACCATGGTCAACGTGGGCGATAATTGCGACGTTGCGCAAATTGCGAGGAGTGCTCATTATTAACTGCCGTAGGTTTGAAAGGGCGCGATTTTAACACATAAACCAGCATAAACTGCTGACTGAACCCGAATAAACCTTTGACAAACTAAAATTAATGCTTATAATGCGCACAACTTAAAGCTAAGTTAGCAATAAAGTTTAGTTTTAGACTCATTGCCCTGACCCACAGTTGCTCGTGAAATGTTGAAGCAACTATCATATAGATTTGTAAATTTAATTTACAAGCAATCTATCTTTTACTGGTTAGCGGCTATGCCCGTGCGCTGGTAAAAAGCATTCTTATTTTATAGATATATGCTTGACGCGTTTTGTGTTGAACCTTATTCAGTTAAGTCAGCATTGATGTGATTGCTTGCGCCCTTTTTGTACTTATTAGAAAGGGACATTATTTTGTCTTTTGATTCATTAAATCTACACCCAACCATTTTACGTGCCGTGCTTGAAGCAGGCTACGACACACCAACAGCCGTACAAGCACAAGCCATTCCGCCAGCCCTTGAAGGCCGCGACATCATGGCTTCTGCACAAACAGGTACAGGTAAGACTGCTGCCTTTACATTACCAGCACTCAATTTATTAGCAACACCACATGCGCTTAGCAGCCGTGGTCCACGTATTCTAGTATTAACGCCAACACGCGAATTAGCGGCTCAAGTAAACGAAGCAGCGCGCAAATATGGTAAATATATTCGCGCCCGTACAGTAAGTATCGTTGGTGGCATGCCTTACCCACTACAAAACAAATTGCTTTCACAACCACTGGATATTTTAGTCGCCACACCTGGCCGCTTTATTGACCACATGGAACGCGGCCGTATCGATTTAAGCCGTTTGCAAATGCTGGTATTGGATGAAGCGGACCGTATGCTGGACATGGGCTTTATGCCGGATGTAGAGCGTATCTGTGAGGCCTTGCCTAAAGAGCGTCAAACACTATTATTCTCAGCCACATTAGATGGCATCATGCATATCGGTAAACAATTCTTGAATAATCCAATCACATTACAAGTGGCTGGCCAAAAAGAGAAACATGCCAATATTGAGCAACGTTTACACTTTGTCGATGACATGACACACAAAAACAAATTGCTGGAGCATTTGTTGATTGCACCGGACATGAACCAAGCCATTATCTTCACCAGCACTAAGCGTCATGCTGACGTATTGGCAGAAGACCTATATGCCGCTGGTCATAAAACAGCCGCTTTGCATGGCGACATGACACAAGGCGCACGTAACCGTACCTTAACTAAATTGCGTCAAGGTGATGTAAAAGTTTTAGTAGCAACTGATGTTGCAGCACGTGGTATCGACGTGCAAGGTATTTCACACGTGATCAATTACGACTTACCTAAATTTGCTGAAGATTATGTACACCGTATCGGCCGTACCGGTCGTGCTAACAACAAAGGTATCGCGATTTCATTCGCATCGAATATGGACCGCCACTTATTGCGCAAAATCGAGCAATATACTGGCCAGAAATTAGATGCGGCTGTAATTGAAGGTTTTGAACCAAAACGCGCCATGAAAACAGACGGCGCTTCTTCAGGTAGACGCGGTGGCAGTAACGAGCGTGGTGGTTATGGCGCAGGCCGTAATGAGCGCTCTGCACACAAGCCAGGTGATCGTGGTGGCTACCAGTCACGCGACAATAACCGTGGCTCATTTGGTGATCGCATCATGGGCGAAAAGCCAGCAGGTGAAAAATCTTATGGTGCGCGTTCTGGCGGTTTTAATGACCGCAATAAAGAGCGTACACACGACGGCGCACGCCCTGCTAGCCGTGGTTTTAGTGACCGTCCTGCTTTCGGCGATAAACCGGCGTTTTCAAATTCTGAGCGCCCGGCACGTAATGCAGACCGCTTTGCCAATGAAAACCGTGCAGCACCTTCACGTGAAGTAGACGGAAATAGCCGCAGCTACACTAAAGATACCGATATGCAATTCGCACGCGAATTAAGTAAAGGTTTCGGCGGTAAATCAAGCGACAGAACAAGCGCTCCTAGAGCCACTGAAAACAGGCCATTTGCACGTAAACCTGAAGGCAGTTTTGGCGACAGGCCGAATCGCACCGAAGGTTCACGTTCAGCTCCGCGTGGTGATGCACCACGTAGCGCTGCGCCTAGAAGCAACACTGGCGAAAAGTTTGGCAATCCACGTCCTCGTGCTAACTCTAATCAAAGCAGTGGTGACCGCCCTGCGCGTACAAATGGTGGAGATTCTGCACCGCGTCGTCCACGTAGTTTTGTATAAAGAAGTATAAATGGATACAACCACTGATACTGTATTATTTGATGCATTAGGTCTTGCTGCACCGCTGTTAAAAGCGGTGCAAGAGACTGGTTACACCACACCCACACCGATCCAAGCCAAAGCCATTCCATTGGCTTTGCAAGGCTTGGACCTGATGGCTGGTGCACAGACCGGTACAGGTAAAACGGCAGCCTTTGCGTTGCCGATTTTGCAAAAACTATTACCCTTCGCAAGTAGCAGCACTTCCCCTGCAAAACATCCTATCCGCGCACTGATACTGACACCAACGCGCGAATTGGCGATCCAGGTAGAAGAAAGTATTAAAGTCTATGCCAAACACACCCCACTAAAAAGTTTAGTGGTTTTTGGCGGCGTCGATATTAAAACGCAGACCCCGCATTTAAAAACGGGTATCGAAATTCTGGTAGCAACACCAGGTCGTTTGCTTGACCATGTTGAGCAAAAAACCTTGAATTTATCCCAAGTACAGATTTTGGTGTTGGATGAAGCCGACAGAATGCTAGATATGGGCTTTATGCCCGATTTAAAACGCATCTTGGCTTTATTGCCGAAACAACGCCAGAACCTGATGTTCTCTGCGACGTTTTCAAATGAAATCAAAAAACTGGCCGATGACTTTTTAACCAATCCAACACTGATTGAAGTAGCGCGCAGCAATGCTACTAACGATAATGTAACGCAAAAAGTGTATTTGGTTGCGCAAAGCAATAAGCAAGCTTTGCTGACCCAGTTATTGAGTGAATCTGACAGCCAGCAAGTGATTATTTTCACCAAGACCAAAATCACTGCCAGCAAATTGAGCCGCGCTTTACAAAAAGAAGGTATCACAGCGGACGCGATTCATGGCGATAAGAGCCAAAAAGAGCGTATTGAGGCTTTGGATGCATTTAAGGCAGGCAAAATCACGGCGTTAGTGGCAACCGATGTGGCTGCGCGTGGCCTGGATATTAGTGACTTGCCCATGGTGATTAACTATGAAATTCCAAGCGCACCAGAAGATTATGTGCATCGGATTGGCCGTACAGGCCGTGCCGGCGCAAGTGGTGTTGCCATTTCACTGGTATGCGAAGAAGAAGAAAAGTATTTAGCCGATATTGAAAAATTGATCAAACGCAGCATTACTCGTGAGACAGTTGAAATTAAAAACACGGCTAGAAAAACCACAAAACCGTCGCGTACTGAAGAGCATAAAAGCCCAAGCGAAAATGATTCCTTAAGCTCAAACCGGCAGACCACAAAATCACGCCAGCACACGCGCAAACCTTCGCGCGATCCCTGGTTTGATAAACCTTATGAGCCAGCAGTCGCTGTCAGCAAACCACAGTACCTAGCGCCTTCTTCCAATAAAGCGCCAGTAGCCGCTTTATTGGGTGGTCTACGCGCCAAGTAATAGCACTAAAACTGGCTCAAGAAAGCGCGATTAGGCTTTTTTGAGCCAGGTTTCCATTTCTTTGGCATCTAAAGCGGGCGAATAAAAATAGCCCTGCACATGTTTACAACCGCTAGCAGATAAAATATCTGCCTGCTGCTGATTCTCAACGCCTTCGCCCACCAAATTCAGGCCCAACGCATCACCCAATGCAACAATCGCTTTAACAATGACGCGATCCTCTTCACTACTGACCAAGCCTTCTACAAATGAACGGTCAATTTTGACTTCGTCTACCGCCCAGCGTTTCAGGTAGAGCAAAGAGGAATGCCCCATACCAAAGTCATCCAGCGAAATACTGAAACCTGCCTCTTTAATCAGGCGCATATTGTTTTTTACAATGTCTGCCTCTTCCAGTAGTGCGTATTCAGTGATCTCGATACACAACATACTGGGCGAGATATCATACTTGGCAGGGATACTGGTCAGTGTTTTAATCAGGCTTTCGGAGCGCAAATGCCTGGCTGAAATATTGATGGAAACGCGCGGTACGTCATATTTTTTATTTTTCCAGGCGCGGATTTGCTTGCATGTGGCTTCCAGTACCCACTCACCGATTTGATTGATCAGCGACGATTGCTCTGCGATTTTAATAAACTCTAATGGCGGGATTAAACCGCGCTCCGGATGACGCCAGCGGATCAGCGACTCGATACCGACCAGGCTATTATCAGTGTTTTCAACTTGCGGCTGGTACACAATAAATAGCTGGTTATCTTTAAGCGCATGGCGAATGCCGTGTTCCATTTCCAACCATTGATGTGCAATAAAATTCAGATTGGTGGTATAAAATTCAAAATCATTGCGCCCGTTTTGCTTGGCGCGATACATGGCTAAATCGGCATATACCAGTAAGGTTTGAGTGTCGATTGTGTCATCGGGGTAAACACTGACGCCAATGCTCACCGTGCAATACACGCGCTGTTTTTCAATTTCAAACGGCACCGCAAAAGCCGCGATGATGTCGCGCACCAGGCGGTGGCCGTCTTGCGGTGAGGCGCCTTCCATAATCATCACAAACTCATCGCCGCCCAGCCTGCACAATACATCGGTAGCGCGCACGCGCTCGGTGATCCGCTTGGTTGCCATTATCAGCAACTGGTCGCCTGCCTCATGCCCAAGCGTATCGTTGACCATTTTAAAATGATCCAAATCAAAAAATAATAATAGAACCTGGCTACCTTCGCGCGCCGCTTTCGCGACAGAGTGTTCTAAACGCTGCCTGAACATACTGCGATTGGGCAAGCCCGTTAATTCGTCATGCGAAGCTAAAAACTCGACTTTACGATTCAACACAATCGTTTCGGTCACATCGCGGCCCACGCCACGGTAACCAATAAAATTGCCGTTATTGGCAAATACAGGTTTGCCCGAAACACGCAGATAAACCAATTTACCGGTCTCATCGGTGAAATGCACCACATAATCGGCAAAGCGTTTATGCGTTTGCAGGGTTTTAAGCATTTCGTTTGAGGTGTGGCTATGGCAAGCCTCTGCCAAGTCGGTTAGGCTGTAAAAGCTTAAGCCCTTTGGCCCACCTGTTACTGCATTGATTTTTAAATGCTCATCTGATTCCCAAAACCAATCTGCCGAAGCCTCTGCAAAATCCCTGAAGCGCGCTTCACTTTCAATCAACTTTTCTTTTTCTTCGCTCAGTTCGATGATTTTTTTATCCAGCTTAGAACGCACACGGTCTGCATGCTGCTTATCCAGCTTGAGTGGGCTGCCGCGATATAAACCACGACTTTTAGGCATATCAGCCGGCTTATTCGACTTTAGGACATCCGCCACAATATCCAGCAACTCAGGCATTAACATCGGCTTGATAAGGAACTTGGTAGCGCCTAGCGACAGGGCAAAGCGCTTATCTTGATCAGAGGTATAAGTAGCGGTATAAAAAAGGATGGGGATATGCTGCAGGCTTTGATTTTGCTTTACCGCGCGGCATAAGCCATAGCCGTCCATTTCCGGCATTAAAATATCAGAAATAATTAAGTCCACCGGCTCAGTATGCAGATAAGATAAGGCTTTTAAACCGTTATCGAAACTTGCCACTGTATAGCCTTTTGCTGTCAGTACCGTCTCTAGCAGTTGCCTAGAGTTTTCGTCATCTTCTGCTACTAAAATATTCACGCATCACCTCACCTTATTGTCTTTTTTATTGATAGCTTGTTCAATTTGTTGAATCACGAGCATTGGATCTATTGGTTTTTCGATATAGCTGGTGCACCCCGCCGCCAACAATCTTTCGCGATCGCCAGACATCGCATAGGATGTCATGGCGATAATGGGTATATCATGCCCAACCGGGTGCGCCCTGATGCGTTTTAATACTTCCAAACCGTTAATATCTGGTAATTGTATATCTAAAATAATAAAATCTGGCGGAATAGTCAGTGCTTGTCGCACTCCTTCTAATCCAGTCATGGCATAGCGTATCTTGTAATGCGCCGCTTCCAGGATAAACCGGATCAATTCCAGGTTGTTTTCATTGTCCTCAATAATCAGGGCGACGGTCATGGCAGACTCTTTTCTGAGTTAGTCAGTGATATATGGGATTTTTCCAATTTGGCTTTGGACGCTGGTAGCTCGTCCAGGATAGAAACGCTGGATTCCACAACAATACCGGAAATTTTAACCGGCAACCTAATCGTAAAAGTACTGCCGATACCCGGTTCACTTTGCACGTCTATGCGCCCAGCCAACAGCTGGGCTAGAATTTTCCGCGTCAGGTACAAGCCCAAGCCTGTTCCTAATGTTTTAATTTTCAGTGGCGAATCGATCCGCTCAAACGGCTGGAACAGCTTGAATAAATCTTTTTCACTGATACCGATTCCTGTATCACTGACTGCCACCGTCAGCCAGTTTTTATCTACACTGGCTACAATATCAACCTTTCCTTGCGGGGTATATTTAACCGCATTGCTCACCACATTTAAAATCACCTGATACAAGCGTTTTCGATCCGTTTCTAACTTGATGCGGGCTGGGCAATCAATGTGAATATCTAGGTGTTTTTCTGCCACTATATGCGCAACCGCCTGCTCAACCTCTGCCAGCAGTGGCGCAAGCTCAAACTTTTCGATATGCACCTCTAAAAAACCTGCTTCAATTTTTGAGATATCAATCACATCGGAAATAAGTGATAACAAGTGCTTGGCGGAGTGGTAAGCACGCCCTAATTGATCTTTTTGTTTGAAATTGAGTTCCCCCGACATGCCTTGCAATACAACACCTAAAAATCCAATAATGGAATTCAACGGCGTGCGTAACTCGTGTGACATGGATGCGACAAACATGGATTTGATACGGTCAGCCGATTCGGCCGCCTCGCGTGCGGTAATCAATGATGCCTGCAACGCTTTTTGACGCGAGATATCCAGTGCAATCGCGACGATCTGGCCTTCGTCAGCCTCACTTTGCACCACTGCGCCCATTGAACATTGGTATTCATATTTTTCGCCTGCGGCATTCTGCAATAGCAGTTCGATAGCGCGGAAATCCTCGCCTTTCATGGCACGCCCTGCCGCTGCGATGGCTTTCTTGCGTGACTCCCTGGCGACAATTAACTGAATAAAACTTTGGCCAATTATTTTATCTTTACTATAGCCGGCCGCCGATATGGCCTCAGGATTGGCTTCAACGATCAGTCCTTTTTTATCAATTATCAGGATGGGTATAGGCGCATGTTGTACCAAATAGCTGTAACGTCTTTCACTTTCCAGCAGTTTTTTTGCATTCGCTTCTAAAGCCCTTTGCTTACTCATGTCCTGGCCAATAGAAATGATCACCGGATTATTGTTATCATCCATCTCCATACTGCGTGACACGGTCAAATCGACCGTTCTACCATCTGCACAGCGAATCGTTACTTCCTCACCCTGAATCTTGTACCCAAACGCAACATCACGGCTAATCGTCGATAGCTGTTGTTTATTTTCTTCAGTACCAAATAATTCGTTATAGGTTTTTCCAATCGCGTATTCACGGCTGTAGCCGGAAATGCGCTCCGCTTCCGGATTCATCTCAATGATCTCATTGGCGATATTCATGTACAAAATAGTCACGGGCGCACGTTCCACCAAAAAGCGGAACAGTTTGCCATTGTTTTCAATAGACGCCGTGCGTTTTTGCACCATGGTTTCAAGATGCTTTTGCTGATCTGACAAGCTGTCTTCCACCTGTTGCCGTTTATGCGCCTCTATGGTTAGCCTGGCCAAATCGGTAATGGAGCCAACAAAATTTTGCTCATCCAGCGTCCATTCGCGTGGTCCGCCGATGTGCTCATGACAAATCACGCCAATCACCTGGTTATTCAACCAGATAGTGCCATCCAGCATGGCGCCAATA
Organism: Pseudomonadota bacterium; assembly: GCA_040387035.1. Taxonomy (GTDB): domain Bacteria; phylum Pseudomonadota; class Gammaproteobacteria; order Burkholderiales; family Methylophilaceae; genus Methylotenera_A. Next base: position 8,238 of record JAZKEN010000025.1, read on the forward strand.
TCAGCGCCGCTTAAATAGTCTTTTGTAAACTCGGCTGTGGCGGGATGCCGGTAGACATCATTGATTGATATGACGCGGCTTTGCTTGAGGTACTGAAAATAAGCCGGCAGCTCAGCTGCCACCAAAGGTTTTGATTCGGTGTGCAAATCTTTTGATTTGATATACAAGCCTATGCATTCAAGCTGTTTGAAGTCATCATCAAAGCGCCAGATACTGACACGCTCTACATCCAAAGCGCTGGCGGATACTTGCGCAATTTCCCTAAATATCGTTTCCGGATTTTGCCAGTTACCCAGCTGCATGGCCGCTAAGTGCGCCAGACTGGCATTTTGTTTTTGCAAACGCAGCTCACTTTGCTGCAGCTTTTCTTGTGCAATTTTTTTATCAATATTTTGCAGGTGCAATTTATTGATAAGCTTTTCTAACTGTTTGCTACGTTTTAAGTTGCCAAACAAGTAGCCGCCATACAGCACAAAAACAAAAAAACCGGCACTTAGCCATTGCACATAACGCTGGTCTGCATAATATTGGTAGGTAAACAGCATATGCGCATAAAATATGGTCAGGCAGATCACAAATAACAGGCCTGTGACGAATATTTTTTTGGTGGGAAATTGAATGCGCGCACTCGTGTTGGCGGTCAATACCGTGGGAAACAGAAAGCGTTGCGTCAGCATTTTCCTGATTTGCCAATCCACATACAGCAAATTAACCAGAATAATAGCCAATACAACAAAAATGCCTAAAGCGAACTCAAATTTATATGCCACTATCCAGCGCAGGCTAAATTCGATATGCGGGTGCAGTACAGAGTAGATAAAGGGGTGTTGTACAAGGAGTTCCTTGCCATAAAAGTTGGCTGGCATGGCTTGTAACGATAGTACATATAACATCACAAAAGGGATGCATATCAGGCTTGCAATTTTTCGTAACAATCTGCTTTTAGACAAGCAAAACTCCCTACGACAACTGTTATTCTTTTCACCACTATAGCATTGTGACGGTGAATAACGTTAGATTTAGGAGATTTGAGTATTTTTTAACTACTATTTGGTAGTTTTTTGGCTGGCTTCTTGATTACTGATTACGCATAAAATCAGCCACGCCATATAATTGCTCGGCTAAAGCTTGCATCAACTTGTCATCCATTTTCAGTTGCTGCATAGCGCTAATCATGCAGTACATCCACTGGTCACGCGCGCTTTCACCGATACTGAAAGGTAAATGCCTTTTACGTAAAAAAGGATGCCCATAACGCTCAATATATAATTGCGGGCCGCCGGTCCACCCCGTTAAAAACATAAACAGCTTTTCGCGGGAGGCGGTTAAATCGGCCGGATGCATGGCACGAATGGGTGCCGCTTTCGGGTCGCTATCCATCACGTCATAAAACGTTTCCACTAGTTGACGGATGGCGGCTGTTCCGCCTTGCTCGCCACCTAGCAGAGTGTAGAAAGTGGATTTATTGCTACCCACCTCTTGTATCTTGTCTAACATTTACCGACTCTCTTTATGCGCTAGTTGGTTTGACCAGGCTAGCTGCTAATTTAGCGCGGCTCCTGGCTTCATCCGTGTCTTTGCCGGTTGCTAGCGCAACGCCCATGCGGCGGCGCGCAAATGATTCCGGTTTACCAAATAGGCGAATATCACTATTGGGCACAGTTAAGGCCGCTTCTAATCCCTCGTAGCTTAAATTTTGGCTATCCACACCGCCATAAATCACGGCACTTGCGCCTGTTTGCGTCATCGTCACATCTACCGGCAAGCCTAAAATGGCGCGGGCATGCAGTTCAAATTCGCTTAAACGCTGGCTGCACATGGTCACCATACCGGTGTCATGCGGGCGCGGGCTTACTTCGCTGAACCATACCTGGTCATTTTTAACAAACAGCTCTACGCCAAACAGGCCAAAGCCGCCCAAACTATCCGTGATGGTTTTAGCGATATGCTGTGAGGCTTTTAGTGCATTCGCGGTCATGGCTTGTGGTTGCCAGCTTTCAACATAATCGCCATTTTTTTGCACGTGGCCAATCGGTTCGCAAAAATAGGTTTGTGCCTCACCTTGTGCATTTTTTGCACGCACGGTAAGCAGGGTGATTTCGTAATCGAAATCAATCTGGCCTTCTACAATCACTACTCCTTGATTGACACGGCCACCGGTAGCCGCATAATCCCATGCCGTTTTTACCTCGCTGGCTTGGGTGATGCGTGATTGTCCTTTGCCGGAGGACGACATGGTTGGTTTGATAAAGCACGGGTAGCCGATATTGCTATCGATAGCGGCTTGTAATTCGGCTTCACTGCGTGCGAAGGCATAAGGCGAAACCGGCAATTTAAGTTCTTCGGCTGCCAAGCGGCGGATACCTTCGCGATTCATGGTGAGCTGTACCGCCCTCACCGTTGGGATAACCGTAGCTGATCCGCTATTTTCTATCTCCGCGAGTGCATCGGTATTCAGCGCCTCAATCTCCGGCACGATAAAGTGTGGTTTTTCTTTTGCAACCAAAGCCTTAAGTGCTTCCGCATCGGTCATATCGATCGTATAAGCACGATGTGCAACCTGGTGGCCTGGGGCATTGGCGTAGCGGTCCACTGCTATCACTTCTACACCAAAACGCTGTAACGCAATAATGACTTCTTTACCAAGCTCGCCACTACCAAGCAGCATAACTTTGGTTGCAGAAGCGCTTAAGGGGGTGCCTAATTTCATAAGATAATGCCCACGTAATGACTCAACGAGTTGAATGTTAAATATGTGGGCATAATACCATGAGGCGAATCAGCTACGCCTTCAAAATCGGAATTTTGGGTGCTAAGTTTGCTGCACGAATGTGCCGGTTAAGCTGAAGGATAACTAAAAGCTGATGCCGTGTTTATCCATACGGTAACGCATTGTCATGCGGGTAATGCCGAGCTTGCGGGCGGCTTCCGAGACGTTGTTATGCGTGGATTCAAGCGCATTGAGCAGCATACTTTTTTCAGCGGCATCCAGAGTCAATTGCGTTTGCTGGCTGTTGTCCGCAGAGGCTTTATTTTTATTGTCCGGGTTTCTGTTATCAACCAGGTTTAAGTCAGTTGCGGTGATTTGCGACTGGCTGCTCAGCAGCACGGCACGGCTGATTTGGTGCCTTAGTTCGCGCACATTGCCAGGCCAACTGTAATGCTGCATGGCTTCAATAGCCGATTGGCTAAATACGTGCTTGTTTAAGCCATAGCGTTTTTCCGTTAATTGCATAAAATGTTTAGCTAACTGCAAGATATCGTGACCTCGCTCACGCAAAGGCGCTAGCGAAATCGTCATCACGTTCAAACGATAATATAAATCCGATCTAAAGCGCCCGTTTTGCGACATTTCATGCAAATCACGGTTAGTAGCGGCAACAATACGTGCAGGCACGATTCGTTCTTTAGTTGAGCCCAAGCGCCGCACGCGCCTGCGTTCCAGCACGCTGAGTAACTTTGCCTGCAATGTTAATGGCAGCTCACCAATTTCATCCAAAAACAAGGTGCCATCTTCAGCCGCCTCAATCAAGCCGGGCCGGGAAGAAATCGCATTGGTAAAAGCGCCCTTTTCATGGCCAAACAACTCACTTTCGATCAGCTCATTTGGCAGCGATGCACAATCCACATGCACAAAAGGTTTATCGGCATTGGCGCCGGATGCATGCAATAGACGCGCCGCTACATCTTTGCCCGTGCCGGTTTCGCCGGTAATCAGTACCGTGGGCGCAATGGCATCGGTAATGTGGCTCACCTGCGCAATACGCGCGATTTGCATATGGATACTTTGTGTGGCTGGGCTATCGCCAATTAAGGTGATGCCGTCGCTTGAATGCACATTGCGCTGCCGCGAATAATCCGCACTGGCTTGTAAGGTCGCGGTTTTTTCGTTTTTTTCAACAATTAGTAATAGCTCTTCTAAATCGATGGGCTTCTTAAGATAGTCATGCGCCCCTAATTTCATCGCCGTTACGGCATCGCTCACTTCGCCATAGGCGGTCATCACGATAGTCACCACGTTTTTTGCCACAAATTCCGCGATTAAATCCAAACCATTGCCATCAGGCAATCGCATATCCAGCAACACCAAATCCGGGCTAAATTGCCTATGAATGGCGCGTGCGTCAGCTAAGTTTTCAACATGCTCACACTCAAACCCTGCTTTTTGCAAACGCTTTTGTACCGCGCGCGCAAACAGCACTTCATCTTCCACAATCAACACCTTTTTGGGTTGAATGAAATGCTGTTTCGCTTTTAAGTCGTCTAAGTGGGTTTGTTGTGCGAGCAATGTTGTCCTTAATTACGCATTAATCATTGTCTGGCTTAATTATCATCTAAACTGGCAACAGATTTCTTACCACCAAATTCATAGCGGAAACCAAACCAGCCAGCACGTGGCGCACCCGGTGCATAGAATGCTGGCGTCACTTCATTGCCAGTAAATGCGCCTGTGCCAGCATCAAAACGATGCTCACCCAGCAAGCCGCCATTATTGTATTCACGGTCGAATATATTGTTCACTTTAGCAAAGAACTGCCAGCCGCTATTGCCAAAGCGGTAACGTGTATCCAGGTTCATCACCAGGTAGCCACTCACCTTTGCACCGTCGCCATCGTATTGGTTGTTTTCGTTACCACGCGAATACTGGTCAGAGAAGGCAAAAATGTTGGTGCCGATATTCCATGAAGGCGTTACATCGTATGCGGCACGCAATTTCAACTGGTGTTGAGGAATGCCAGGAATATGGTCACTTTTACCCACTTGTTGCACTTCGCTACCCGGTACGGTTTCATTCAGCTCGCTAACAATCTCAAACTCTGATTGATAAGTGGCTTTTACGTAGCTGTAACCGAGCGCCCATGTCAATTTATCGAAACGGCCATTCAATGCCGCATCGATACCCTGGCGCCTGGTTTTACCAACGTTATCAAAATAGCCAGCACCGGTGGTTGATGATGAGATAAATTGAATATCGTCATAGTTTTGCGCACGGTATGCAGCAACTGACCAACCCACATTTTCGTTGATCTTGCCCCTTAAGCCGCCTTCAAAAGTCTTGGCCACCACTTGATCCAAAGGCGGGTCACCGGCAAAAGCGTTCGGTAAGCGGCATGGTTGCGCCGGGTTTGCACAGCCTAGTTCAATTGCTGTTGGTGCGCGGCTGCCTTCGTTATAGCTGGCATAAGCCGTTAAATCTTTGCTTGGGGTGAAGTTAATGCCAATGGCCGGGTTAATACGGTTGTAACTTTGATCACTGGTCAGTGACGTATTAAGCGCCGGATCAGGGTCAGGAATCGGATTGAGCCTGTCATCGTTTTCTACCTTGGTATGGTTGTAACGCGCTGACATTGTTAAGTGCCATAGCGGATTAAGTGACAAGGTATCGGTCGCAAACAGGCTCCAGGTTTTGCTCACACCCTTTAAGTTGACAGGTGCTTCGTCACTAAAGAAACCCAGGGCATCAACGCCACGTGTCGCATTGATCAAGCCATACTCAGTGCTTTGCTTAAAATTGGTTCTGCCGTAATCGTAACCAAAACCGGTGATAAACTGGTTTTTCATGCCGGCCAAATCTTGGCCAAACGTGACTTGCGCGTTAAAGCCATATCCCGTACGTTTTGAGCTGGTACGATTTAGTGCGCCATTACAGTTTTCATCAGCGTCGCTATCAGCGGCACACTCACCTAATTGGAAAGCTAATTCTGCCGGGTCCAGTATTTCGTCACCATTGCCGCCGTTTGCCGGATCATCACCAACCTCTTCATCGAAGTCATCGTTACCATCACCGTTTAGGGTTCTGGTTTTAGCTTTTCTGTAATAGGTGTTACCACTGAATTGTGTTTCATCATTAAAAAAGTGGCTAAAGTTCAAGTTGAAAAACGACAGTTTGTTTTCGGTTAAATCCGGCCTGGTTAGAATCGAATCACGGCCTTGCTCGCGTAAAAAATCGTCAGGCGCCAAGCCATTGCCAATCAGTTTATTATCAGCGCCGGTGTAACTTAAATTAAGCGATGAGCTTTCATTTTGCCAGCCGACCTTACCAAATACTTGTCCTACATCAGTCGGTGAAAAATCACGCCAGCCGTCTTCTGAAAACACATTGGCAGAGATAAAGTAATCAACAGCGCCATCATCAGTCACGCCACCAAATTCGGCAGAGCCCGCTTTACGGCCCCAAGAGCCCATATAGGCTTCAACTGCACCGCCTGGATTTGTGCGGCCGCTTTTGGTTTGCACCGATAATGCGCCGCCAAGTGTATTCAGGCCAAACAAAGGATTAGAGCCTGGGATCAGGTTGATACTATTGATTGAATTCGTTGAGATCAAATCCCAGTTCACCACATCACCAAACGGCTCATTGACACGCACGCCATCAACAAAAACGGATAAACCCTGTGGGGTACCCAGCAATGGCGAAGCCGAATAACCGTGGAAACTCACATCAGGCTGATAAGGGTTATTTTGCGTGTCGTTTACGCTAACGCCCGTTAAATTCTGATTGATATAGTCAGCAATGCTTAAGCTTTTTTGCTCTTTAAGTTGCTCGCCTTTTACCGATTGTACGTTGGCCGGAATTTGCTCCAATGGCAAACCGATGCCTTGTAATGGCGTAGTGCTGATTACTTCAATTTTTTTGGTGGTAATGTTTTTTGCATCTTCTGCCAATGCAGCGTGCGGTGCTGCATAAGCGGCGATTACGGCCAATAAAATATATTTTGGTTGTAATGATTGTTTCATATCTCTTCCCTGGGAATGGTTTTATACATCTGTTGAAGGGTATGCAAAATATATTCCATCCATAAAGATAAAAAAATACTGAATGAAATCAATCACTCTTTACAACCAGGTACCTTATACATGCATTATAAGCGCAAGATATGGTTGTATACAACCACCATATGGGCTGTATACAGCCAATTAAATGCTGTTTAATAACTGCTTTGGCGGTACGTTTAAATAGCGGCGGATCACCGACCAAGCGGCCAGCGGGATAAGCGGTGCAGTCAATCCAAAAACGGCAAGGGCTAAACTGGCATTGAGTCGGTAAGGAATATCCAATACAAATATGCTTAAATAAGCACTTAATGCTATGGCCATTGCAATCGCCACCGACGCAGCCACCAGGCCGATGCCGGCAAATTCCGTTAACAGGGCGATGGTGACTTGCCGGCGCGATGCGCCTAATACCCGCAACAATGCGGACTCTTGCAGGCGCGCTTCACGTGTGGCGATCAAGGCGGCGTACAACACAATCAAGCCTGCAACCAGGCAGAACATAAACACAAAGCTAACCGCCAACGTTAGCTTATTCATAATATCGCGTACTTGATTCATGATGCTGGCGGTATCAATCACCGTAAAATTGGGGAACTTTTGCACCAGTTGATTCATGGCAAGTGCTTGATTTTGCGGCAAATAAAAGGCTGTCATATAACTGGCGGGGTAATCTTTAAGGGTCTCTAAAGGCGTCACCGCAAAAAAGTTGGCGCGCATACTATCCCATTCCACTTTACGGATACTCATCACCGTTAATACAATACGGCTACCGGCAATATCATAAGTCAGCTTATCATTCAGTTGAATATTGAGCGTTTTGGCAATATCCTGTTCTATGGATACGAATGGCTGCCTTGCTTCATCCGCTTGCCACCAGCGACCCTGCAATAGCCTGTTGTCTGCTTGCATAGTAGCGGCGCTGGATAAGTTAAATTCGCGCGAAACCAGCCTTTTAGCACGCTCATCCTCAAATAAATCGGGATTGATGGCCTGATTGTTCTTTGCGACTAACCGACCACGTATCATTGGAAACACCTGCGGCCTATTCACTTTTATTTCATCAATAAACTGCTTGATAGGCGCAACCTGGTTGGGCTGAATATTGATCACAAAGCGGTTTGGCGCATCAATCGGCATAGAGCCGCGCCAAGCATCCAGCAGGTCGGTTTTGATCATCATCAACAGCATCAGCACCATCGCACCCAGGCTAAAGCCAATCATTTGCGCAATGGATAAACCCAAACGTCGATTCAGGTTTGACAAGCCAAAACGGATGGCATACTGGCTTTTGAGCTGTTGACTGAAACGATTGAGCAGTTTTGCCAGGCCATAAGCCAGCAAACCAGCCACTAAACAAATGCCTAAAATGCCGGCCAGGAAAGCAAAAGCCAGCTGCCAGGTTTTAGCGACCACTGCAATTAGCAGCATACTCACCAGCACAATTGGTGTGTATTTCAGCCAAAGCTTAACCGGCGCCTCGGCTTCATCGCGCCGTAAAATACGCATAATGGAAACATTTTTCAGCGCCTGTATATGCGGCCACATAATGCTGAAAAGAATGGCAAATGAAAGGCTCATCCCTATCAATACCGGCATTAGATTTGGCGTAGGCAAGGTTTCAACAAATAACTGGCCTGCAATATAAGCCAAGCCATATTGCAAGATATAGCCGATCACACAACCCAGCACACCGCCAATCAGCGCTAGTATCGCCGTTTGCAGCAGCAATATTTTTTGTATCACCGCCTTGCTGGCGCCAAAGCAGCGCATCAGCGCCGCTGTATTGGTGCTTCTGGCCACAAACGGCGCGCTGGCTAGCAGCATGGCCACAATAGACAGCACCACGCTCGCCATGGCACTTAAACCTAGAAAAGTTTCGGCTTTATCCAGCGCACTTTTGATTTCCGGCCTGGCGCTTTTAACGTCTTGTATTCGCTCGCCACGTCTTAATTTTGGTGTAATCGCATCAGAAAAGCCGGCAATATTATCTGCACGGCCAGCGACCAAGAATTGGTATTTGACGCGGCTACCAAACTGGATCAGCTCGGTTTTAGCTATATCGTCACTATGCATCATCAGGCGTGGCGCAAAGCTGAACATATCGCCACCGCGTGACGATTCGCGCACTAGAATGCCCGCCACCTTGAAATTTGCCGCACCCACTTCTACCGTGTCATTAATGCTTACATTTAAAACGCTAGCCAACCGAGGCTCAAGCCATACCTCGCCTTTGCCTGGTGTAGCGCGAATATTGCTTGCGGGCTGCCGGCTACTCATCTGCACATTAAAATCGCCTCTTAACGGAAAACCATTTTGCACCGCCTTGATTTCCGCCAGCTGGTTGCGTTCACCTTTAATGACCATGCTGGGAAACTCCAGCGTGGACGTGCTCTGCAGGTCAAACTGCTTGGCAAGTTGTGTGTAGTCAGCAGGGATCGCCTGATCCGAAATCACCACCAAATCGCCACCCAGTAACATGCCGCCTTGTGCGTTTAAGTGCTGTGCAATGCGATTGATAAAAAAATTCACTGCAGTAATTGAGGTTACCGCTAAAACCAGCGCAAACAGCATGACGCGCAAATCTCCGGATTTCCATTGCGAAAACAATTGCTGGTAGCTTAGTTTAAAAATCATACCGATCCCAGCTGGCCTGCTTCGCTCAGCTGGCCGTTATTCAGGGTCAACGTGCGTTGGCAGCGTTGCGCCAGCTTTACGTCATGCGTGACCAGAATAAGCGTTTTACCTGCGGCTTGATTGAGGCTGAATAACAAATCGATAATGCGCTCACCGGTCGCCAAGTCTAAATTGCCGGTTGGCTCATCGGCGAACAAAATAGTTGGTTGCGGCGCAAAGGCACGTGCGATGGCCACCCGCTGTTGCTCACCACCGGAAAGCTGTTTGGGATAATGGCTTAACCGCGAACCTAAGCCCACCTTTTCCAAGGTTGCAATCGCAGTTTTCTTGGCGTCAGCCTGGTTGGATAATTGCATGGGCAGCATCACGTTTTCCAATGCCGTCATGGTGGGCAGTAATTGAAATGATTGAAACACAAAGCCCATATGCTTGCCGCGAATAGCCGCGCGCGCGTCTTCATCCAAATCACTGAAAGACCGGCCTTGTACAGCCACATTACCGCTAGTCGGGTTATCAAGCCCAGCCAGCAAACCGAGCAAGGTCGATTTACCAGAGCCGGAGCTGCCCACAATCGCTACGCTCTCACCCAACGCCACTTGCAACTGCAAATTGGTTAGAATGTCTATCTGGTTTGGCGCTTCCCCTACACTTTTGCATAAGTCTGTCGCTAAAATGGCATGGCTGCGCGTTGTTAAATCACCATCAATCGCTTGAAAATTTTCTTCAGAAAGTAGCATGTATGCGTTCTCGTTTGTTTTTAGCCAATATGGCTGGGGCTAAATTTATGTTGTTTAAGATTACCTGGTTTAGTGTCATTGTATTCGCTTTGGTTGCAAGCTCTGCACAAGCCGCACAAACCATCGTAGTTTTTGGCGATAGCTTATCTGCCGCTTATGGCATCCAACCTAATACAGGTTGGGTCGCTTTGCTGGAAAACAAACTCAAACAGCAAAATAGTGCATATAAAGTCGTCAATGCCAGCATCAGCGGTGAAACCACCAGTGGGGGCTTGAGTCGTTTTAATCAGATGCTTAAAACGCATCAGCCCAATATTGTGGTGATAGAACTTGGCGCCAACGACGGTTTGCGTGGCCTTAGTTTGAGCGATATGCAAAGCAATTTGAATAGCATGATAAAGCTTGCCAAAGCTAAAAATGCCACCGTAGTCTTGCTGGGAATGAGGATACCGCCCAATTACGGTATTCAATATACACAAAAATTCAATGCGATCTACGCGACTTTAGCCAACCAATACAAGTTGAACCTGGTACCATTTTTCTTAGACGGGGTGGCCGGCAACCGCACCCTTGTTCAGGAAGACGGCCTGCACCCTACTGCAGCCGCGCAAGCCAGGCTGCTGGAAAATATCTGGCCCAAGCTTGAAGCCTTGCTTAAAAAATCGCCTTAAAGCTGCTGCCAACTGACCACAAGGCCCATTTCATCGGCAGCGGCTTTAAAACTGGCATCTACGGCAATATTGGGGATCATTGCCAGCGTTTCATTGATGTAGATTAAAGGCAGCTGGCTACGTTGCCAGGGCGGTATTGCTGCGGTTTGCAGCACCGTTTTTAGGCTGCGGCTGGGGCGTTTGGTATCGGGCTTGATGCGCTCACCGCCTTCACGGCTTTTGATGTGCATGCGCTGCTTATTCAAATGCTTTAAGCTTAGGCCAGCACCCATTTCTTGCTTAAAAGTCAGCTGCGCCTGATTGGGTAAAGCACATACGGCCTCGCCCTGCCATATAAAATCCAACGCAGCAACGCTTTCTATTAGCGGCACAAGGTAGGCGCAATCTTGATAGCGCCTGAGCGTCAGATCGAATTCGGATTTTAATTGAATGTGAATCGCCGCATCGGATCTTGCCTGTAAAAGCTGCTGTGTGATTTGCTGCAATTGCGCTGTGCTCGGCATCAGCACCTGGTTTTGTGCCAGCCACCAGCGTAATGCATTATTGATTCGGTTCGAATCTAACTGTTTCAAAGGCGCTAATGCCAATGTTTTTTTACTTGAGTCCGTCAGGCAAGCCTGTGCATCTTGCGCGGCCAATGCGTCTAATAAAGCACTCGCATCCGCCAAATGTTGTGCAGTCCGCGCCAGTGTTTGCTTGATTGCAGGGTATTGCCCCATCAGGGCCGGCAGCGCTGTATGCCGCATAAAATTTCGGTCAAACAGGGTATTGGTGTTGCTGTCATCTTCAACCCAAGCCAATTCATGCTTCTTAGCATAGGCTTCTAGCTCTGCCCTGCTGGTATTCAGCAAAGGCCGCAGCAACTTCCTTGCATCGTCCACTGCCGCCATGCCGGCCAGACCCTTCACCCCAGCCCCACGCGCCAGTTGCAGCATCAAAGTCTCTGCTTGATCGTCCAAGTGGTGAGCGGTACAAATAAAGTCGGCCTCATTGGCCAGCAGGACCGCATAGCGTACTTTACGGGCACTCGCCTCAACACCCAGGCCGCTATTAATATCAATATCCACCATTGAGATAGTGAGCGGCACATTAAGCGTATGGCAGGTTTTCTTGCAGAAATCCGCCCATGCATCGGCGTGTGGGCTTAAGCCATGATGCACATGATGCGCACTAAGCTGGAAAGTGGATGTTTGGCGCAGTTGCGCCATAAGGTGAAGCAGCACAGTAGAATCTAAGCCGCCACTTAAGCCAATGACCAGACGCGGATTGACTGAGTTTTTGCTTGAAAAAACGCTGCTAAAAAAAGAGTTGAGTTGGCCTAAAAGTGTTGTTTTTTGAATCGTGGATTTTCGATGCAAACTTTCTTTTTGCAAATGCTTATTTGGCGACTGTTTCTTTAAATTTGCCATAACTCATCAAGCGCGTATAACGGGAGGCCAATAGCTGATCAGTATCTTTTTTCTGCAATGCCACCAGTTGATCCTTAAGCGTTTTGCGTAATGATTGCATGGTTAACTCAATATCGCGGTGCGCGCCACCTAATGGCTCGCTGACGATAATATCCACCAAGCCAAGCCCTTTAAGCCTATCCGCGGTAATGGCCAATGTTTCGGCCGCCTCAGCGGCTTTGCTGGCGCTTTTCCATAAGATAGAGGCGCAACCTTCAGGTGAAATCACTGAATAAGTGGCATATTGCAGCATCAGTAATTGGTCAACTACACCCAAAGCCAAAGCCCCGCCTGAACCGCCTTCGCCGATAATCACGCCGACAATAGGGGTCTTCAGTTCAGCCATCACATATAAATTCTTGGCAATCGCTTCAGATTGCCCACGTTCTTCGGCACCGATACCGGGATACGCGCCTGGCGTATCGATTAAAGTCACAATCGGCAAACCGAATTTTTCGGCCAATCGATACAAGCGCAATGCTTTTCGATAGCCCTCTGGGCGTGGCATACCAAAATTGCGGTATTGGCGCTCTTTGACGTCGCGGCCTTTTTGATGGCCAATGACCATCACGGGAATACCCTCAAAGCGTGCTAAACCACCCACAATCGCCGGGTCATCCGAATACGCACGATCACCGTGCAACTCTTCAAAGTCGGTAAACAATTCACGAATATAATCCAGCGTGTATGGTCGCTGCGGATGACGGGCAACTTGCGAAATTTGCCATGCGCTTAAATTTTGATAAGTTTCTACCAGCAATTTTTTTTGCTTCTTTTGCAGCTGGTCCAGCTCTTTAGAAATATCAAGGCTGTCATGCTCATCATGCGACACTTGCAAAGCGTCAATCCGCTTTTCAAGCTCAGCAATCGGCTGCTCAAAATCTAGGTAACTTATCTTGGTGTCTGTAGCGCGTCTTAATGTCATCAGTTTATATTACTCATATATTACAAACAGTTTAATTATATAGGATTTTAACGTTTTCTTTCGATAACCAATCCGTCAAATGTTGCAATAATTCATCGTGCAATTCTACACGCCATGCATCGCCTAGCATCATACTGACCTGGCTTTTTGCATTATGGTACTCAATTTTCACCGGGCACCATTTTTTATCCGCATCCGTATTCTTGCGTTTATATGGATTGAGTATCGCCGTCAACTTTGCCGCATCGGATTGGCCATTGCAGGATATCTTAAGCATGCTGGCGTAATGGCTGCGCGCCGCCGCTAAATCGTATAATTTACGGGCATTGACGCGTATCCCGCCTGAGAATTCATCATGGCTGACGCGGCCTTCAATCACCAGCAAGTTATCTTCTTTAATCAAATGTGCGCTTTGGTTCAGCATTTCGCTGCCCACCACCACGTCCACGCGCGAGATGGCATCATCAATCGTCACAATCGCCATTTTGCCACGCTGCGTCATGCGCACACGCACGCCCACCACTATGCCTGCCATCAATTTTGGCTGGTCATGCGGGGCTAAATCGGCCAATGATCCACGCACAAACTGGCTGATATCCTGTTTGGCATTTAAGAAGGGATGCCCGCTTAGATAAAACCCCAGCGCCGCTTTCTCTTCAATCAGGGCCTGCTCTGGCGACCACGGCCTGATATCTGGCAAATCGTGCTTGGTGTCAGACACATCACCAAATAAATTATTTTGCCCTGCATTGCTGTTACTTTGCTCCGCCGCCGAAACCGCCATGCCTACCGCCGCTAATAAAGCCGCGCGATTCGGCTCTAGCTTATCAAACGCACCGGCACGTATCAGCGATTCAATGACGCGTTTATTTACTTTGCGTAAATCTAATCTATTACAGAAGTCGAATAAATCCTTAAAAGGGCCATCGGCTTCGCGCGCCGCCATAATCAGCTCAATCGCCGCCAGGCCTGTGCCTTTGATCGCGCCCAAGCCATATAGCATCTGGCTGTTATTAAGCGGCATAAAGCGGTAGGCGCTTTGGTTCACATCCGGCGGCAGAACGTCTACTTTGTTGGGCGCACAATCGTCAAAGAAGCTATGGATATTATCGGTATTATTCATATCGGCCGACATGGTAGCCGCTAAGAAAGCGGCAGGATAATGCGCTTTTAAATAGGCGGTATGATAAGCAACCAAGGCATAAGCGGCAGCATGCGATTTATTGAAACCGTAGCCGGCGAATTTTTCCAGTAAATCGAATAACTCAGTCGCCTGCTTTTCATTCAAGCCGTTTTTAAGCGAGCCTTCTACAAAAATGGCGCGCTGCGCATCCATTTCTTCTTTTTTCTTTTTACCCATGGCGCGACGCAGCAAATCCGCACCGCCCAGGCTATAGCCAGCCACCACCTGCGCGATTTGCATCACCTGCTCTTGGTAAACGGCGATACCGTAAGTCTCTTTTAAAATCGATTCTGTGGCCGGGTGCGGGTATTCCACGCGCTGCTGGCCATGTTTACGGCGGCAGAAATCCGGTATCAAGTCCATTGGCCCAGGCCTATACAAGGCCACCAGCGCAATAATATCTTCAAAACAATCCGGCTTGGCCTGCTTGAGCATGTCCTTCATGCCGCGCGACTCTAGCTGGAACACCGCCGTGGTATTGGCCGTTTTCAGCAATTGATAGCTGGCTTTATCGTTCAATGGCAAGGTTTCAAAGCTAAGTGGCACTTCACCCAATGCGGCGCGCTGTTTATTGGCGTTATTCAGCGCCAATTCCAGAATCGTCAGCGTTCTTAAACCCAAAAAGTCAAACTTAACCAGGCCAACCGCTTCCACATCGTCTTTGTCATACTGGCTGACCAAGCTTGCACCATCCGCCTGGCAATAGATTGGGGAAAAGTCAGAGATTTTGCCAGGGCTGATCAAGACGCCACCCGCATGCATACCGACGTTACGCACCAAGCCTTCCAGCCTTAATGCCAGCTCCAGCAGTTGTGCGACTTCCTCTTCTTTTTCGCGCCGCTCTTGCAGTTGCGGCTCTTTTTCCAGCGCGCTGCTTAGGGTAATGCCGAGTTCCAACGGGATTAATTTAGCGATACCGTCCACGAAATTAAACGGCAAATCCAATACGCGACCCACATCTCGAATCACCGCCTTAGCCGCCATGGTACCGAAGGTGGCGATTTGTGAAACGGCATCCAGGCCATATTTTTGTTTCACATAATCAATGACGCGATCGCGGCCATCCATGCAGAAATCAATATCAAAGTCGGGCATGGAAACGCGGTCTGGGTTTAAAAAGCGCTCAAACAGCAGGTTATATTGCAGCGGATCCAGATCGGTAATATTTAAACTGTAGGCAACCAAAGAGCCAGCGCCAGAACCGCGGCCTGGGCCGACGGGAACGCCATTATTTTTGGCCCAGTTGATAAAATCCGCAACGATCAGGAAATAGCCGGCAAAACCCATCTGGTTGATGATTTTGCATTCAAATTCCAGCCTGGCTTCATACTCTGCCCGTTTGGCTTCGCGCAAATCGGCATTGGGGTACAGGCTTTGCAAGCGTGCAGCTAATCCAACATGCGATTGCTGGACTAAAAATGTGTCCAAGCTTTCACCAGCAGGCGTGGGGAAATTGGGTAGATAATTCTTGCCTAATTCAATCACCAAATTGCAACGCTTGGCGATTTCAACCGTATTCGCCATGGCTTCAGGTATATCGGCAAACAGCGCAGCCATTTCTGCCTGCGATTTAAAATATTGCTGCTCTGTGAAATTTTTGGGGCGGCGTTTATCCGCCAGCATATAACCCTCTGCGATGCAGGTACGCGCTTCATGCGCTTTAAAATCGTCAGGCGTTGTAAATTGTATGGGGTGTGTGGCGACTACTGGCAAATCCGCATTACCTGCTAAGGCCAGCACTTGCTGAATCAGGAATTCTTGCGTTGGATTACTTTTAGCGTCTGTAACGCGCTGCACTTCCAGGTAGAATCGATTGGGAAACAGCTCAGCCCATGTTTGCGTAAGCTGTGTAGCAAGCGCAGTATTACCCGCACTGAGTGCAGCGCCAATATCGCTTTGTGCACTGCCGGAAAGCAATAATAAACCTTCAGTGTTGTGCAGCCATTCAAGCTTTACCTCTGCACGTCCACGGTATTGATTTTCCAGGTAGGCGCGGCTCAATAAACCGCACAACTGGCGGTAACCCGTTTTATTTTGTACCAGAAGCAACAGGCGTTGCGCTTGATCGCGATTTTTAGTATTTTCCAGCCAGATATCACAACCAATAATCGGTTTAATGCCGCGGCCACGGGCCGCTTTATAAAACTTGATCGCGCCAAATAAATTGCTTAAATCGGTTAAGCCAAGGGCGGGCATGGCGTCTTTGCTGGCCGCGCCAACATAATCGTCAATGCGCACAATGCCATCAACGATGGAATATTCACTGTGGCAGCGCAAATGCACAAACGGCGGCGGCATGGGCTGCTTGTTTTCTAAAGAGATATCGGCTTCATCTTGCATTGCGACATTTTACTCGTTCACTCAACAAATTGATGCAAAATCTTATGCCTTAAAACTAAAAAAACCACTAGTAATTAGTGGTTTTTTAGGCTTCAGTTTGATTAAAAATTAGTGTTTGGTTTGCTGTTTTGCCAGCAGCTCATTCACTTTGCTAATCAATTCTTCATCATGCACCGGCTTACCAAAGAAAGCATCTACGCCGATTTCTTTAGCCAAGTTTTGATGTTTATCAGCAGTACGCGAGCTAATCATAATCAGCGGAGTATTGGCTGTACGCGCATCGTCACGAATATTACGTGCCAGGCCAAAACCGTCCATTCGCGGCATTTCAATATCGGTTAGGATAATGTCCGGCGTTGCATCTTGCAGCACCTGCATGGCATCCATACCATCTTTGGCTACCAGCACCTCATAGCCCTCGCGCTCTAGCAAACGACCCAACACTTTACGCATGGTCAATGAGTCATCCACCACTAGCGCACGCGGCTTGCTGATTGCTTTTGCTGCTTTTTGCGGGGCTTTAACCACAACATTGCCAACTGATAATATCTCACGGTTTGCCAGCTGCACAGGGTTGATAATCAACATAATGCTACCATCGCCTGATACGGTAGCGCCCACAATACCGGGCACACGGGCCAGCTGTGC
Organism: Pseudomonadota bacterium; assembly: GCA_040387035.1. Taxonomy (GTDB): domain Bacteria; phylum Pseudomonadota; class Gammaproteobacteria; order Burkholderiales; family Methylophilaceae; genus Methylotenera_A. The sequence continues at coordinate 25,601 of JAZKEN010000025.1, forward strand.
ACCAATCGGCTTCATCACCGCCTCCTGGTTACCTATCACCTCATCGATGTGCAAAGCGGTATTATAAGTACCACTTCGCAACAACAATACTGAGGAATAAGCATGGTCTTCAGGCTGATGCTCTTCATGGTCCAATAGTTTGGATAAGTAGTGGATCGGGTATTTTTTATCTGCCCAAGTGATTTCGCCTGTGGCATACGCATTCACCAAATCCTGGCGTTTGATTTTTTGTGCTTGCTCAATCATACCCACTGGCAAGGCATATACCGTTTCGCCTGAGCGCACGGCTAACACTTGCGCTACTGTCAGGGTTACCGGCAGGTACACACTAAACACTGTGCCTTTACCAAACTCGCTGTTCAAGTCCACACGGCCGCCCAAACCACTGATGTCGTTGCGCACTACGTCCAGGCCAACACCGCGGCCGGCGATTTGCGATACTTTATCGGCGGTTGAAAAACCGGATTCAAAAATAATCGACATCAATGCCTGATCCGTCGTTTCAGAATTCTCATCGATTAATTTATTGTTAATCGCTTTTTCCCTAACGCGTTGCAAGTTAATGCCCGCACCATCATCTGTCACCGTGATATGAATCTCATCGTTTTCTTGGCGCACTTTTAGCTTGATAGTACCCGTTTCCGCTTTGCCTTGATTTTTGCGTTCTGCTGGCAACTCTAAACCATGCGCTACCGCATTACGCAACAAATGCTCCAGTGGTGCACCTAATTTATCCAGCACACTGCGGTCAATTTCGGTTGCTTCACCTTCAATGACTAAATCGACCGATTTTTTAAGCTCACGCGCAGTCTGGCGCACGATGCGTTGCAAACGTTCTGCAATTTGCTGGAAAGGCAACATACGTACACCGAGCAGGGTTTGCTGCAAATCGCGGTTCATGCGGTTCTGCTGTTGCAAGGCGGCTTCGGATTGACCTAGATTGGTCAATAATCCGTGTTGAATGGTCGCCACGTCGTTCACGCTCTCTGCAATCATGCGTGTTAACTCTTGCAAACGCGTGAATCGGTCAAACTCAAGCGGGTCAAAATTCTCATTGGTTTCTTGCAGAATGCTTAAACGTGATTGCAATTGGGTTTCGGCTTCGATTTCCAGCTCACGCAAATAATTACGTAAGCGTGTGACGCTTTCCGTCAAATCATTTGACGATTGCTTAACGCCGCTAATTTCTCTGTCCATGCGCGAACGGATAATTGAAATCTCACCCGCATCGTTAATCAGCCTGTCCAGCGTATCGGCACGCATACGTAAAAACTGTGCTTTGCGGTCAGTGGCGCGGCCGGATGGCGGCGCGTCCTGCTGCTTGACGGCAGCAATTGATTGCGCCGGCGTGCTTTCCATCGTTTCTTCGAAAAAGCTGCCGATTTTATCCAGGTCGACAAACATGCTGTCAAAATCAATATCGACGGTTTTGCGTTTTAATGAGCGGATCACCAAGTCTTCCATCTCATGTACCGCATCGCCTAGACCGGATTGACCTGCCATGCGCGCACTACCTTTAAGGGTATGCAATGCCCGCTGTAGGGCATCCGGATGTTCGGATTGTTTTGGGTGCAAACGCCAAGCACGTAATTCTGTTCCAATCTCCGGCAGAATTTCACGCGCCTCCTCAATAAACATGGTGAGTAGCTCTTGATCAACCTTTGTCTTATCCAGGCCGGCTGCTTCGCCGGTTTGTTCAGAGCTATCATTCGATGCATTCGTGTATGTTTTGCTTTGGGTGGCCAATTTAACTTCATAGTCGTCATGGTTGATTTCAGCAAATGCATCACTATGGGCTTCTACCAGGGCATCGTTAGAAGCTGGCTGGTCAAATGTTTCCAAGCTTGGCGCTGATTGCGGCTCATCTTGCTCACTTGGCAGCGTAAAGGTGATTTCTTCGACAGTGTGGGCGGTTTCATCAAAACTTGCCCCTGAAACTTGACGCTGTTTGGCTTGTTCAGTCGCTTCGCTCAATAGTTGAACCAGCGCTCTTGCCGAACGGGGATTGCGTAACTCAGAGATTTTCACCCACATGGCAGAAAGTGATTTAGCCACACTGTCATACAAGCTGGTGTGCTGCGGCGTCCAATTCTGTGCCTCATCCAACCAGGCTTCCAGGGCACGGCCCAACTCGCCCAAAGGTTTAAAACCTGCTGCAAGCGCGTTGCTTCCTAAAGTATGCGTAGCCATTTTTGCAGCCGCAGAAGGCGTTAGGTTCGCATCCGCCGTTAGCTTGGCCACGTCCTGCTCAATGGTGGTGATATTTTGCATGCTTTCTTTAACAAAAATATCGTAAAAAGCACGGCTCATCTTACGCGTACCGCCAATCAGCACCTGTGGCTCTGATTTTTTGACTTTTTTAGCGGCGGCTTCAGGCTTGGTGTTTTCAACTACCGCTGCTGTGGATTCAGTCGAGCCTTGTGATAAGGCGGCAGCATGTGCTGACCAAGCGGTTTGGTTGACCTCTGCCTGGCTATTAGCCCGCAACTCGGAAGCCCATCCCGCAAAAGCCGCATTCATTTGTTCAATGCCGGCTATTTGCTGTGCTGTCAGTACCGCTTTTTTATCCAATACGGCGTTTAAAAATTGCTCTACCTGACCAGCAATATCGCCCATTGTGTTGAGGCCAACGGTGCGTCCGCTGCCTTTAAGGGTGTGGTAACTGCGCCTTACTTCAATCAACGCTTCGCTATCGGTGGCATTGACACGCAGTGCCTGGCAATTTTGCGCGATATGCGCTAACACCTCTTCTGCTTCAGTTAAGTAAATATCCAGCAACTCTGCATCAAATGCCTGATCCATCACTTTTACGTCATTAGCATGCGTGACCAATGGCGCAAATGCGGTTGCACCAGCGGCTACTTGTTCATCTGCAGGCAAACGTTTGGTGTGAATGCCATCGTCGGAACCGGGCACTATTCTAGACTCTGCATTAGGCTCGACACCGGCCTGCTGCAAGGCATCATTCAATCTTTTTACTGCCAGCTCTAAAGCTTGCTCTGACTCTGGCCGGATCTTCGGCATCTCATCAGTGTACAAACCAATCATACTGATGCTTTCCGCTACCAATTCAAATTGGGATTGGTTAGCCACATAGGCTTCTGACTGGAATAGCCCTACAAATTGACTGCTGATTTTGATAATGGCATTGGGCGTAGGCAAGCCAAGCATTTCAAATACCGCCGCAATTTGTTTTAATGGTTTGGCGGTCAGTGCCAACGGCGCTTTTTCGGCCGGCTGACGGAAGAAACTATCCAGCGCCTGCTCAACCGTTTTAAGCGCCTCTTTGATTTGTGTCACGACCGCTTTCACGGTATCTTTATCTAATTCACCAGCTCTTTCATTTTCAAGCTTGTCGTAGCTCTCGCCGGATGAAATCGCCTCTAAACGGCGCATTTCTGACAGTAGTTTTTGTACTCTGTCGGCATCAAGCTGTTGGTAATTATTTAAGGAAGATTCCAGCAGGTTCAGTGCGGCCGCGATTTCAATCAGGGCAGCGTGATTCACTTTAGTTTCATCGTCGCGCAAGGTGTTACTTGCTTGCTGCAATGCGGCATAAATGTCGATAACCACTACCTGACTTAATTGGCGCGCCAATGCTTGGCTAGCTGACAGTGTGTCCGAAAATTTGGTCATTAGCACGTTATCAATATGCACTTGCGCAAGGCTGGCATTTGAATTCACTTTGCTAAAATCGATTGTATTCGATACGCTATCCCACAGCTCGCGCAACAATTCCAGCTGCGTTAACAGTTGCTCAACTACCTCTAACTCATTGGCATCAATGGTGCCTGACTCAAAATGCACGCTGGATTTCTTATCGACTAACAGGTCTAGCTCAAATACTTCCTTTACCCTGTGCACGTTGACTCTATCCACATTACTGATCGCAACGTAATACAAAATATCACGCAACAGGTGATTGTGCGGCTTGTGTACGCCTTCCGATATATGGCGCAGCTCTTGATCCAATTTACGGCACAATTTTTTTGCGCCTGAATTTTCAGCAATTTCTTTTTGTTCTAATGATTCAGTGAACGCGCTGGCAGCCCACCATAAGGTTTTGTCACTATTTTTTTTCTGTACCTGGCTGACATTGCCAACCGCTTCGGTCATGCTATTAAGTGCGATATTCTGTTTTGTTTGTAACCAGCCCAATAGCGATTTTTGGTAAGCTGAGCGCTGCTGTACCATAAAATTGGTGTATTCAGCATCTTCCAATTGTAATGAGGGTAAGTCTTTGGGGGCGCTGTTGCTGGTGTCAGGAAAGAACAGTTCGCTCTCATCCATTGTTTCACCCAAAGCAAGCACAATTGGCTGGATAACCGGGTATAAACGTAAAGGGATATCGGGCGCACCGTCTAACAGGTCTTGCAAGTAAGCTTGCAAAGCCTTCACCGCTTTAATAAACACTTCAATTAACTCGGGTGTGGGCTCTAGCGTTTTTTTCTCTAGGCGTCCTGCCAGCTTTTCTAATTCGGCACAAAAACGTTTACAACCTTCTAGCCCAACCATATCAAGTGCACCGGACGCTTGATATAAGTCCGTTTGCGACAATCGTAACGGCGTTGTATCGTGCAGATTGCCTTGCACCGTTTTCAGATGACCTAAAACAGCATCAAGTGATTGATTTATTTGGTCTTTAACCCAAGTTAAAGGGCCTATATCAAAATTTTCAGACACCTAGGTTTAACTCCAAATTAAATATAGCCATTGATCTTAGTATGCTTAATAAAGCAGGCTTTTAAGCTATAAACAAACAATTAGGTACTTCAACACGCATGATTGCATTAAGCCAGTTTAAAGCCCGCAACCGAGTCACGTAACTCTTCCGCAAGCGATGTTAACTGGCCAACTGATTCAGCCGTTTGTTTGGTACCTTCGGTGGTTTGTGACGTAATTTCCTGAATTTGCTGCATGTTTTTCGTCACGGTTGAAGCCACTTCGGTTTGTGCTTCTGTCGCAGTAGAAATCGATTGAATCAGGCGCGCCAGGTTGTTAGTAACCGTTTCAATCTCGGTTAGTGCTTTACCCGCAGCGTCTGATAATCGCGCTCCCTCAACCACACCCTCTGTACTTTTCTCCATCGCGGCAACCGCAGAGTTGGTATCGGTCTGAATGGTTTTTACAATCGCGCCAATCTGTTTAGTCGCCTCTGATGAACGTTCCGCTAATCGCTGCACCTCTTCCGCAACCACCGTAAAGCCGCGACCCGCTTCACCTGCTGATGCTGCCTGAATCGCCGCGTTCAGGGCCAGAATGTTGGTTTGTTCGGTAATGTCAGAAATCAACTCCACGATCTCACCAATCTCTTGCGAGCTTTCACCCAAGCGTTTGATTCGTTTTGAAGTTTCCTGGATCTGTTCACGAATACCGTTCATACCTGCGATGGTATTTTGTACGGCTTGAGAACCTTGTGTCGCCGCTTGTAATGAACGTTGCGCAACCTGTGAGGCCTGGCTTGCGTTGCTGGATACTTGCAGGATCGAACGCGTCATATTGGATACCGCGTCTGTGGTTTCTGTAATTTGTTTCGATTGTTTTTCTGCCGCAGATAATAAGCCAACTGAAGTAGCCTGCGCCTGTCCGGTTGCCGTATTCACCTGCTCTGACGCGCGGTTAATCTCTGTTACCAAGTCACGCAAGCTGTCGATCGTGTAGTTAATCGAGTCAGCAATTGCGCCGGTAATGTTCTCTTTTACTTCTGCACGTACCGTTAAGTCACCATCCGCCAGGTCGCCCATCTCATCCAGCAAGTTTAAAACCGCCATTTGGTTTTGCTGACCGTCATTTTCAAGTGTGGTCACCGCATTCTCAATTGTTTTCACTTGGCGCACACCAAAGTAAGCAATCAAGAATAAAATCAACAGGCCCAACAAGGCCAGTGCAATCAAAATCGTGTTCACTAATTTATTACTGGATTCTGCAATTTGAATGGATTCTTTTTGCACTTCCGCGTTTAACGCCAGAACGGTTTGCTTGTTTATCTCGTAAGCACTCGCCAGGTCGCCCAGTGGTTTGGCGGCGGCAATCGCACCCAGTTTAATGGCCGCATCAAAATCTTTATTGTAAATACGGTAAAAGTTCTCATTGGATTTCAATACCGCCTGGAATGCGCCACCCATACTGTCTACATTCAGGTTGTTTTTCCAAAACTCTACGCGTTTGTTGTATTCCGCTTCTGCCGCTTGTACTTCGGCCAGCTTTCTATCGCGCTTCTGGTAATCCGAGTTTGATGTGGCAACATAAGCCTCATTAACCGCCGCAAACGCATCTACCGCATACAGTGGCGGTGGCAGGATATCGGCACGCAAATTATCATTGGTTTTAATTTTGTCATAAACGGGGCCGCCCACACGCACCTGGCTGATCACGTAAAAAGCCAGCACGATAAAAATAATCAAGCCAATCACAGGGCCGATTACCTGGCCATAGCCACGGCTGCTGCCACCCGACGCGTTTTTGGTTAACAACTGCTTTATTTTTGCTGGAAGTTCTTTAATTACTTGAATATTGAATGCCATGTTGATTCCTTTAAGTTTTACTAAATTATCTAAAAATATAAACTACACACTTAAAGATAACTAAACCCCACTATTTAACGACTAAAATTGACCATTTATTTACAACTAAAACCATTAAACTTTTTTAAGTTTTATACTTGCCGCATAACTGCTCATTACAATATTACCTATCCAACATCAAAGCCTATGTCTAGGTAGCATAAGGTGTTGCAAAATCTTTGGAGCGTACCAACTTGTCGCAATCCAACAAATACCAGGTATGGTTTTCGCCATCCTGGTAGGTTTGCGCTTTCAAACAAATGCTGTCCTCAGCCACCGTTTCGCCAGGCTGCATATCTTCTAGCTTACGCAAGCCAACCAGCCTATCAACCAAAAAGGCCACGTTATTGGTGACCGTATCGCTGATCAGCAACAAGCGTGCGCTGGAAGAAATTTGCGTAAATGTATTTTCAACCAGTTGTGCCAAATCGTTAATCGCATACAGTACGCCACGCACGTTTGCCACGCCTAAAAACCAAGGCTTGACCAGTGGCACCGGATGAATATCCATAATAGGCAACGTTTCGCTGATCTCTTGCAGGTTAACGAGCACATTTTTGCCACCAATCACCACGCCCAGGTAGCCCGCAGGCGACTCGGCACCGGCCTTTTTGGCATTTTCCAGACGCGCTAAAATACTGGTTTGATACTCGCGTAATTGTGACTGTTTTGACATAAATTTAAGGCTACCTAGTCGCCGATTATTCTAGTTTATCGATTAGCGCTTTTAGATCTGCTTTTTGAACAGGTTTAAGCAAACAACCTTTTGCACCCATTTTTTCGGCCCAGGCATGATCGGTTACCTGTAACTTACCTGAGCATAAAATAACCGGTATTTTGGCGGTAACAGGGTCTTTGGTCAGCGACCTAGTCGCCTGAAAGCCTGTTAACCCGGTCATGATGATATCCATAACAATGAGATCCGGCGCAATGCTCGCCGCACGTTCTACGCAGGCCTCACCACTTTCCAGGACAATTACTTGGTAGCCTTCCGCCTCTAACAATTCTGTTAAATAAAAGCGATCAGTCGCTGAATCGTCTACCACCAGAATTTTATTAATTGCCATCTTCATACTCCCCTTATTTATCGGCAGCCAAGTTAATTATTAGCCCGTTCAATTATTCACTTGCTTAACTATCCGCCAAGTCTGCTGCATTTTTCTTGCTGTTTAAGTAAGTCTCACTAGTGTAAGCATTAATAGCGTCAATTAATGTATCTTGGGTAAAAGGCTTGGTTAAATATTCGTCTGACCCTGCCATGCGCCCGCGCGCACGATCAAACAGGCCATCTTTGCTTGATAGCATAATTACAGGTGTGGATTTAAAGCGGGCGTTGCGCTTAATTAGCGCACAGGTTTGATAGCCATCCAGACGCGGCATCATGATATCGACAAAAATAATTTGCGGGTGCTGGTCGGCGATTTTAGATAAAGCATCAAAACCATCTTCGGCCAAAATAACTTCACAGCCAGCCGATTTAAGAAAAATCTCTGCGCTGCGCCTAATGGTATTGCTGTCATCAATGACCATTACTTTTGTACCAGCTAGATTTGCTTGTGCCACGTTTTTTCGCTCCCTTTGGTTATATTGTATAGAAGTTATATAACCAAACTAAAAAATATTCTATCTAAAAAGATATTTTTACATTATTCTTTTAATGACTGATATGCAACATCAGCAGAATAAATTTAACTTGTACACACAAAATATTACATTTTTTAATATAATTTGCAACACTTACGCAATATTTGTAATAATATACTTTAACTACAAACAATAATTGCAGTATTAATTGCATATATTTGAACAGTTATACACTGGGGGCAAACAAAAATGCTTATTAGACAAGAATCAGTAGATTCAAAAATGGCACTTAAGGATCTACCAAGCTCTTCTCCGCTGGCTAGTGCAAATTTGGTATTAGCTTTTGGGTCAATCAAGAGATTTAACGAAGGTAAGTTGCAAGGCTTTTTAAAAGCACGCTATCCCACTGCACAAGTGATTGGCTGTACAACTTCCGGAGAGATCAGTCCTAATGGCGTGTTTGATGACAGCATCCAAATTACCGCCATCCAGTGGGAAAAAACTGTTCAGCGCGTTGCTCAAACCAAAATGTCTGGCATGCAAAGCTCTTTTGAAGCAGCGGCAGGCTTGGCAAAACAATTAAAAGCCGATTCCCTGCGTACGGTACTGGTAATATCGGACGGCTTGAATGTCAACGGCTCTGAATTATTAAAAGGCTTTCAAAGTGTTTTAGGTGAAATTCCTATTGTGGGTGGCCTAGCGGGTGATGGCGGCGCTTTTGTCAAAACATTACAACTCTACAATGAGACCGTTTCAGATAACCTGGTGATTGCTGTTGGCTTGTATGGCCCTGCACTGATTACCGCTAGTGGCGCTTTAGGTGGCTGGAAACCTTACGGCCCACCGCGCACCGTGACCAAATCTGAGAAAAACGTGGTGTTTGAAATGGACGGAAAGCCGGCTTTACCGCTCTATAGAATGTATATTGGTGAAGCCTTTTCAAAAGGCTTGCCAGGCTCGGGTTTAAAATTTCCCCTAGCCGTGATTGAAGAAGGTAAACGCGATGTGGAAAAAATCCGCACGTTATTGGCGATTGATTCAAAAAACAACAGCTTAACTTTTGCCGGTAACGTTGAAGAAGGCGAAACAGTACGCTTATGCCAAACCAACCACGACAGGCTGGTAGACGGCGCTGGCGCAGCGGCAAACTTGGTTATGGATGGATTGAACGCAAACAAAACCAATCAGACAGGCTTGGCAATTTGCGTGAGCTGCGTTGGCCGGAAGGGTGTGATGGCGGAGCTGGTCGGTGATGAGATTAAGCTGGTTCAGCAGATTCTAGGTCCACAAACCAGTTTAACCGGCTTTTATTCTTACGGCGAACTAGCGCCACGCCCTAATACAACCGATAGCGTGCTGCATAATCAAACCATGACGATTGGCTATTTAAGCGAGAACTTGCTGGCATAGCAAATTTATTGGCTTAATTTAGCACTTTTCGCTTCAAATCGATAAGCACCTGTTCTAAACAGGTGCTTTTTGTTTTATGATTATCAATACAAGTTTATGTGCGATTTTAATCGCATAATTTATTAAAAAGGAAAAAATCATGTCTAGCTCAGTAACCCTTAAAGGCAATCCCGTCGATGTTGCAGGCAACTTGCCAAAAGTTGGCAGTACTGCGCCTAATTTCACTCTGGTTGACAAAGCACTGGCCGACGTTACATTAGAAACTTATGCTGGCAAGCGTAAAGTGTTGAATATTTTCCCAAGCGTGGATACCCCAACCTGCGCCATGTCTGTGCGCGCATTTAACAAACATGTTGCAGGTTTAGATAACACCGTTGTCTTGAATATTTCTGCTGATTTACCTTTTGCACAGACACGTTTCTGTGCAGCAGAGGGTATTGAAAACGCAGTAAATTTATCTACCATGCGCGGCCGTGATTTCTTGATGAACTACGGTGTATTATTGTTTACCAGCAAATTAGCCGGTCTAGCAGCACGCACGGTGATCGTGATTGATGAAAACAATGTAATCAAATACATTGAATTGGTACCAGAAATCGCTAACGAACCGAATTATGAAGCGGCTATCGCGGCATTAAAATAGGTTTATACTTACAAAAAAGCCAGTGCCAGTTCAAAACTGGCACTGGCTTTTTTATTTTCTCCTTCAATTTATAGATACTCTGTATATTTTGCGTTACTGCCTTTGGCTTTATCCACGGGATATTTCAAGGCATTCAAATCGATTTTTTGATTGGCCGCATCAATCAAATCGATATTCAATACTTCGGCAATCCTTAATAAATACACAAAAGTATCTGCCAGTTCATGGCTTACCGCTTCACGTTTTTCAGGTGTGAGCTGCTGGCTGTCTGCTGGGGTATCCCATTGAAATTGTTCGACGAGTTCAGCAGCTTCTACAATCATTGCCATTGCCAGGTTTTTAGGCGTATGAAACTGCGCCCAGTCACGCTCATTGACAAAATGATTGATGCGGCTGCGCAAGTTTTTTAATGAGTCTGGATTATCCATCATTTAATTAACCCTTAATTGACTACTTTCGATTACTACCAGCGACCATTTTAATTTCAAATAACCGGCATTCCAATGGCCCGTTATACAAGGGAGTGCGCTTGCTAGGCGTTAAGCGCATCAGTTTTGGCAGGCGCAAGTCATTGGTTAAAAAATAGGTATTCCAGCCTGCAAATTTACGCTTTAATGCCTCACCCATTTTCGGGTAAAGCAAAGCCAGTTCTTCATCTTCACCAATGCGTACACCATACGGCGGATTGGCGACAAGGACACCACTATCTGCTGGCGGAACGACTTCGGTAATATTGGTTTGCGCTAATTGCACAGCATCATTCAAACCAGCTTCGGTAAGATTCTGCTTGGCCACACGCACCGCACGCAGATCGCTATCAGAGCCATACAGTTTTTGAAAAGTGACCGGCTTGGCATTCTTAAGTGCGGTATTCTTGATTTTTTTCCAGGTATCGGATTCAAAGTTCTTGAGTTTTTCAAAACCAAAATCACGTCTCAAGCCTGGCGCGATATCAAGCGCCATCATGGCGGCTTCCAATAAAAACGTACCGCTGCCGCACATAGGGTCCAGCAAAGGCTGGCCAGCCTGCCAACCGCTTAACTGCAGGATACCCGCCGCCAGGTTTTCACGCAAAGGGGCTTCGATACTGCCTTTGCGGTTGCCGCGCTGATACAAGGCGTCTCCGGATGTATCGACATAATACACATAACTATCCGCCGTTAGGTAGGCATGGATACGCACTGCCGGGGTTTTGGTGTCGATATAAGGGCGCGAATTGACCACTTGCCTGAACTTGTCGCATACCGCATCCTTAATGCGCAAGGTGGCAAACTCCAGGCTTTTAAGCGGGCATTTGACGCCAGTCACTTTCACCATAAAGTCATGCCTCACATCAAACCAGTTCGGCCAATTGAGTTTATAGGCAGCCTGGTATAAGTCATCTTCAGTCGCGTATCTGCCCTGCCCGGCCTGCATCAATATGCGCGTGGCGATGCGCGAGTGCAGATTGGCGTGATAGCACACACTTAGCTCGCCCGCAAAGCCAACGCCACCATCGGTGGGTTTAATGTCTTTGGCATTACTTGCTTTAAGCTCGTTTACCAGCAAAGCCTCCAGGCCGCGCGGGCAAGTGGCAAAGTATTGATTCATCATGGTGTTATCGTTTCTTAATTAATCTGGTTATGCGTTTCTAATTGGTCTAACTGATTACACAATTTCTCAACAAAACTTGAAAATTCGATTTTGTGCGCATCTTCTAATGTTTTTGCACGTTCTTTAAGCTTTTTCGGATTCAGTTTCAAACCATTCGATTTAGAACCTTGTTTAAAACCAAATACCACGATATTGCCCGGCTTGCCTGTGGGCAGCATCAAGGTATGCTGATTAAAGCTTTGCTCAATACGCTGCAGGTAGATATCAAAATTCTTGTCACTGCCCCACAGGTTGATGGCAAAAATACCGTTATCCCTTAACGTCATTTCGCAGCTATCAAAAAAATCCTGGCTGCAGAAATCAGGCGGGATGCCGAAGCTGTCAAACGCATCGATCATCAGGCAATCGGCGCTGTTTCGGTTATCAGCCAGATAAGCGATGCCATCCCCTTCGATCACGTTGAATCTGTCGTCATTATCCGGCACATAAAAATGGCTGCTGGCGATACTGATAATTTGCGGATTGATTTCAACGATTGTTTGGCTGATACTCGGGCAATTGGCGTAGATATATTTAGGCACAGAGCCGCCACCCAGTCCAATTGTCAGCACGTTTTTCACACTCTCCGAAAATAATAAAAAGCCCATCATGCCGCGGGTATAAGTCAGCTCCAGCGCGAATGGGTCTTTCACTTTCATGCTGCTTTGAATGGTGACCGTGCCTAGGTGCAATGAACGTATGCCATTGATTTCAGACACCTCTACAACGCTGTCGTCACGTACACTTTTATGGATTTTTCGGTTGAATTTAAACATGGATAGTTATTGTATTTCGGATGGGATTTCCAGTTCATCCGCAACGACTTCAAGCACTTCAGCTTCTATCGCGGCTTTAAATTTGCAGCTTAATTCCATCAGTAAAGTATCGATATGCTTGATTTCTAGCAGCACTTTTGAACCTACTTTTAACTCAGGCAAGCTAGGCACTTTAGTAATATAAAACATGCCATCAATACGTACCAGGTTTTCGCGCCAGACGGTGGCGGTCACTTCTGTTATTTGTTCCTGGATCAAGTATTGCAGGCACCAGTAGCGTTCCATACGCGTCTGGAATTCACTATAGGCGTTATAGGTCTGGTCAAAATTGCGCATAATGACATTCAATTTACCATCCGCTGCGTTATACGGCGCAGGCTCTTGATTGAGCATGGCGATCAATTGCCGCTGGTTAATCAAATCGACAGCGCGCCTTAGCGGGGATGTGCACCACGCATACTGTGCCACGCCCAGGCCTTGATGCGGTTCGGCAGAAGAGGTCATAAACACCTTGCCGCCGGTTTGTGCGCGATAGATGCCAGCCAAGCCAGCCTCTTTCAGCAACCCACCCCAATGGCTATTGGCATAGATCATCAATTCCGCCACCAGCTTATCCATGGGTGAGCCGCGTTCACGCGCGACAATCTTTACGATGCCATCTACAACATAAAAGTTGTAATCGATTTGCGGCGCACGGTTGGGATCGGCTTTGCCACGTGCAATTTCTAGTTTCTCAGCCAAACTGAATAATAACTTAAGCTTTTTCCAATAAGGATGACCGCTATCAGTTTCTAGTGTGCTTTCGTTAAAAAATGGTTCTATTGCATCATGGCGTAAGTTATCTGCAATCTTGATTTGTTCTAATCGTGTTTCATGCGCGACGATTTCGAAATCTGGCGTGACTTCCAGATACAAACTCAAGGCAGGTTTGGTTTCCCCTGCATCCAGGCTGAATGGTTTGACCACTACGTCCGGCAACATGGTGATCTTATTGCCTGGCATATACACCGTAGATAATCGCGATAGCACAACGCCATCCAGGGCGGAATCGACTGGCACACCCAAGCTAGGTGCGGCGATATGGATACCAACAAGTGTATTACCGTTTGCCAATGTCTCTAGGCTAAAGGCATCATCGATCTCAGTCGTTGTTGCATCATCGATACTAAAACACTCTGCGCTTGCCAGCGGTAAATCGGCTGTGATTACCGGCATATCAAAAGCCGGGAATGCCACGCCATCGCTAAACATCTCGCGCAAGAAGGCGCCTAGATGATAGTCGTGCGCGTTATGGATCAAGCCGCTGTCCGCCATCACCGTTAAGGCCAGGCGGCCGGAACTTTGTGCCGCTTCATCGATGGCTTTCCATTCCAGGCTGTTTTTATCCGGGTTGTAGATCAAGGCGTCCGCTTTGGCGGCAAAACCTTCCGGCAGCTGTTTGTTATTGAGTTGCACTACCCAGGCGGCCATTTGCTCTGCCTGCAGCTTTTTACGCTCTACCGCGGCTAATGCCAGTTTCAGCGTTTCGGCAGGCGCTGCTTTATAGCGGCCTTTGCCCTTGCGGTAAAAATACATGGGCGCACTGTGTAGTTTAATTGCAGTGGCCGCCGCCTGAAAGGGTGTGGGCTTTTGACCGTAGTATTCGCTGGCTAAATCCTCAAATGCAAATTCTGGCTCGCCGCAGCATTCCCATAGGAAATCAATATCCAGGTTTTCTGCCTCAAGAAGCGCTGTATCCATAAAACCGGCCAATGGCGATTCAAACTGCATCAGCACGCTATTGCTTTTGATCTTGGAGCGCTTGCCTGAAACAGACTCTACCTGCAAGGCAGCGGGCGATTCTGACATGATGGAAGCGACTTTAAAGCTGCCTTCCTCTTCGTAAAACACATTCATTGAGCGGGAGTTTCTATATTGATAAGGGTATGATTAACCATTATTGTGATACATGATTTAAAAAACGCTATTTTAATGTGTTCTGCACAATTAAGCTTATTTAATTAAAATTAGGTTAATTCAGATCAAGTACGCATCCCCTACTATTTATTGTTGATGTGCCTATTCAAAATACGGTATATTCGTGCCCATGAGCAAAGCTTTAGAATTGATACAAGCGCAATCCCAGACCCCAACCAGCGCGCGCGTTTTAGTGTTAGACACCCTGTTAAACGCATCATTACCGCTCTCGCATCCTGAAATCCAAAAACAAATCACAGAACCGATTGACCGCGTGACTATCTACAGGGTACTGGATTGGTTAAGCGCACAAGGCTTTGTTCATAGCGTTATTAGCCCGGATAAAACCCGCCGCTTTAAGGCCAGTACAGACGATACGCAACACCAGCATGCACATTTTGAATGTACGGTTTGCGGGCAGGTGTATTGCCTGGATGAGGCAAATGATGCCATTACACAAAGTTTACCCAAGCAATTTGTGGCAACCGCTATTCACTTAAATATCAGCGGCATTTGTGCCGCCTGTCAGCATTAACTTTTTTAGCAAGAAAAAACAATGGATAAACGCATTCCCGTTACTTTATTAACCGGCTTTTTAGGCTCTGGTAAAACCACGCTACTGAACCAATTACTGGCTAACCCGGCCATGAGTGACACGGCGGTGATCATCAATGAACTGGGCGAAACCGGACTGGATCATATCCTGGCCACCCATATCGAAAGCGAACATATTGCCGATAATACGGTTTTATTGAGTAGCGGCTGTTTATGCTGCACGCTTAAGAATGAGTTGGCGGATACCATGCGCGATTTATTTTTCAAGCGTGCCTTGCAGGCGATTCCACAATTCAATCGCCTGGTCATCGAAACCACTGGCATGGCAGACCCTGGCCCGATTTTGGGCAACTTGATGAATGAACCGGTGATTGAATCGACCTTCAGGCTAGACGCGGTGATTGTGACTATTGATAGCCAATACGGATTGCAGCAAATCGAGGAACATGCCGAAGCGCGCAAACAGGCAGCTGTCGCCGATGTATTATTGCTGACCAAAACGGATTTAGCTACGCCTGAGCAATTAAACGAATTAAAGGAAAAGCTGATTACGATTAATCCGGGTGCCACACAGCATCGCGTATTAAACGGTGTATTAGACCCACAGTTTGTGATCGATGTGGGGCTTTTTGATATCACAACCAAGCAGCCGGAACCGCAACGCTGGCTGCGTGCTCCATTAACATCAGCCAAGCCAAAGGGTACCTTGCCGCAAGCTGTGCACGATGATGAAATCACCAGCTTTACGGTATTTATGCCCAAGCCATTGAATTGGCGTGATCTAAAACCAGTGATTCTCAAGCTGTGCCAAACCTATGGTAAAAACTTGCTGCGCCTGAAAGGCATTATCCATGCCGAAGACCAGCCAGCGCCGTTGGCGATTCATGCTGTGCACTTTACCCCCTACCCGCCCACGCTGCTTGAAGGCTGGGACGAGGATGAACCGATTTCAAGGGTAGTTTTGATTGGCAAGGGCTTGGACGAAGCATCAATCCGCAAATTATTGACGCAGATATAAACAAAACATTTCACATAAACACAGTCAATTCATGCAATATAGAAAAATGCGTATTTCAATGGTGGTTTTTATCGGCGTTTTTACTGGATTACTGAGTGCTTGTGCCAGCACGCCAGAAACAAAAAGTGTCGCCTACACCTGCGACCGTGGCACCCAGTTAATTGTCACCTATACAAAAAAAGGCTTTACGACCATGCGCGGTGGCAGGAACAATATCCACCGCTATGAAGAGAGAAATATTGCCGCGAATATCACGTTACCGGATGGCACAAACCTAACGTTGCCTGCGCAAAAAGTAGATTCAGGCTTTATGTATAGCAACGGCCGCTATACATTTAACGGTGAAGGTAACAAAGCAAACTGGGCGGTTGGCAGGATGCTCGCTGAAAGCTGCAACATCAATCCTTAGCTTGTGATTTTTCAGCTTGGCTTTATCGGACTACTTGATAGAAATCGAAACCGCGTAGCCTAGAAATTCGTCTTCCTAGAAATTCGTCTTGTAGTTGGGTCCAAAAAACTCCAGCATCATAAACTCTTCCAGCCCGGCACTATCCTCCGGCCTGGCCGACATCACAATGGTGCGGTTTAAGCGATGCGATTCCCAGTTAAAGTCGCCTTTATAATGCTGGCGTATCAGGCTAATCATTTTTTTAATCATCACCAAGCGCACATCCTGGCCGGATTGAGCCTGTACCTCAAAAAACTCACGCCTGGCGCTGCTGAAATTATTGGTCCAGCCATTAAAAGAAAAGCTGGCGCTACGCGCTTCTAAACTGGTAATTTCAAAAATACCATTTACACCTGTTTCAAAATTGCGCTTGATATTTTCATCGCGTTTTTGCTCCGCACTTGGGCCTAGTTCGCGTGCAGTCGCTTCTGCATTGATGCGCGCGGCATCCGACTCTTGCGCGGCGCGGCGCGCACGCTGCTGATTCACATAAGCCATCATATCCACTGGCGCTTCTTCCGGTTTAGGCTCGGTTGGCGCAGATTCTTGTGGAATGCTTAAATTAGGTGTCGTTTTATCCGGTGTTGGTTTTGTTGTGCTTAGCACGTCAGGCACCTTAAAAACCGGCTTTTTAGGTGGCGCTACTGATTTCTGCGTAATCACTTTGGGCTGTGGCTTAGCTGGTTCCGGTATGGCTTCTACAGGCGTAGCAGGCTGCTCTACCGGTGCTTCTGCTATTTTCTTCTCTGGGGTTGGCGGCGCCAAGCTCACTTCCAGCTCACGTGCCGGCAGTTGTGCGGCTTGATCTTGCTCAAATTTTGGTACTATCGCAAAGAAAATAATCGCATGTATCAACAGCGAAAAAATGATGGCAAACAGCGTGTTACGGCTAATGTGCAGGCGAAAAACCTTATCGTCACGTGGTTTTAATAAAAACGCATCAAATTGGTTATCAGTATTCTGCATTAAAGCATTTTCATCAAACTAAAAGCGCATCTCGGCCCAGATTTTATCTAGTCGTTTGGTTGAGATTGGCATAGGCGTTTTGAGTTCTTGCGCAAATAGTGACACGCGTAATTCTTCAATCAACCAGCGAAAGTCTTGTAACGCTGGCGGAATATCCCTATTGGATTGCTGCAAACCATTCATTTTATCTTGCCATTTTTGCCATATTAATCCGACACTTGCTGCATTTTTTCCATCACGGTCCGGGTTAGCAGGCTGTTTTTGTATCCTTAAATTCAACGCTTTCAAATAACGCGGAATATGCTGTAAATATTCCCAAGGCGTTTGCGTAAAGCAGTTTTTGTAAATCAGGCTATTGATTTGTTGCTCTACGTCTTTTTTTAGCCTGTTCACCGTTGCCGGCATTTTGGCTTGCATATTGATCAGTAACTGATATTCAGCCGCCACCGCTTGCACTTGCCTCACAATAGCTTGACTCACTGCTGGCAAACGCGTTCGTGCCCTAGCTTTTAATTTCATAAAATCGGCGTTTGAACGCGGCAAATCATCTTCACCGATAAAAGCACGGTCGGCAATGGCTGCTACCATATCTTCACGCAAATCTTCCGGCGACATGATGTTTCTGAATGTGAGCGCGTATTGATTAAAATTAGGCAGGCTTTTTTCCAGTTGCTTGATCTGTTCTTTTAACTCAAAACGCATCAAGCGGCAAATACCTTTACGTAAATTTGCATCTGCTTCAATAGCCGTATCGAACAATTTAACCGAAACTGAATCGATATTGTCTTCCAAGGCAGGATAGCCAGTGACTTTCAGGCCATCACGCTCAAAGCTGAGTGTTTGCGGCAAGTCACCAAAATCCCATTGTTTCAAGCCAGTCTTTTCAAGCTGTCTAATATTTTGGGGTGATGTATTTCTGAAAGTGAGTTGCGCGGCTTGCCCCAGTTGTTTCTGCAGGGCGCGCCAATCGCGTCCCATGGCAAGCTCACGGCCGGCATCATCCACTACACTAAAATTCATCAGCAAATGCGCCGGCGTTTCATCTATCCAATCTTCCACACCGATTTTTAAAGTGGTCACGCGTTGGATATGCGCCGCTAACAGTGGCTTGATAGGCGCTTGTCCTGTAGGGTTCTGTTCTAAAAACCCAGTCACAAACTCCGGCACCGGCACACACACACGCCTGAAGTTTTTCGGTAAGGCTT
>JAZKEN010000026.1:0-18472 GCA_040387035.1 Pseudomonadota bacterium
TAGCGCGCGTGTTGCGCGAAGAGCATGATTTTCGTGGCTATATCCATCTTAAGACCATTCCTGATGCCAGCCCTGAATTAATGGCGCGTGCCGGACTGTATGCCGACCGCCTCAGCATCAACGTTGAGCTGCCGACGATCGCAAGCTTGCATACTCTGGCGCCGGAGAAGGATGGGCAGGCCATCCGCCGCTCCATGGGGCAATTGCGGCTGTTGATAGATGAGAGCAAGGATAAGACGCTGACCGGCAAAAAGCCGCCCCGTTTCGCGCCTGGGGGCCAAAGTACGCAGATGATTGTGGGCGCGGATGCCACGGATGACCGAGCCATACTTGATACCAGCGCCAATCTCTACGGTGCCTTTCGGCTGCGTCGCGTCTACTACTCGGCCTTTAGCCCGATACCCGATGCCAGCAAGATATTGCCACTCAAAGCGCCGCCACTGGTGCGTGAGCATCGTCTATACCAGGCCGATTGGTTGATGCGTTTTTACGGCTTTAATGTCGATGAGATCGTGACCGGACAGGATGGCATGCTCGATCTTGACGTCGATCCTAAGATGGCCTGGGCACTGCAGCATAGAGAGCAGTTTCCGGTCGACCTTAACCGCGCACCCAAGGCCATGCTGTTGCGCGTGCCAGGACTTGGTGTGACCAGTGTTGCACGCATTATCTCTGCGCGCAGGGTACGTGCTATACGCTATGATGACCTGGCCCGTTTGCGCGTGCCGCTGAAGAAGGTGCTACCGTTCGTACTGCTGGCGGATTACCATCCCGGACGTAGCCTGGACGACCAAAACTTGAAACAGCGCTTGCAGCAGTTGATCGCACCGCAACAGCTGGGCTTGTTCAATCCGGTTTGATGCAGCTCGTCCGGCTTAAAGACGAGACCGATTTTGAGGGCTGGCGAGACGCGTCGCGCGCTTTGCTGGCGCAAAACATTCCACCTGAAGATGTAGATTGGCGGCAAGGCGAGGGTAGTAACAACTTGTTCGATACGCCCGAATTTATGCCGAATACACAGCAAAGCCAGCAGGTGACAGTGCCCCGCGATTTTATCGATCTCTGCCGCAAGGCTATCCTGCATAGCGACCCTTCCCGTTTTGCTTTGTTGTATCGCTTGTTGTGGCGCCTGAAACAGGAACCAGGTTTGCTGCGGGTTTCATTCGACCCGGATGTGGCCAAAACGCAGGCAATGGCCCAAGCCGTGCGGCGCGATCTGCACAAGATGAAGGCCTTTGTGCGCTTTCGCGAGATCGAGTTGGAAGGAGGCGAATCCGAATTCGTTGCCTGGTTCGAACCCAGTCAGCATATCGTGAAGGCTTCAGCGTCGTTCTTCACCGGGCGCTTCACCAATATGCGCTGGTCTATCCTGACACCTGAAATCTGTATGCATTGGGATGGCAAAACGTTGAGCTATAGCCCCGGCGCGAATAAGGCTGATGCACCGGCTGAAGATGCGGGTGAAGAATTGTGGCGCTCTTATTACCGCAGCATTTTCAATCCGGCGCGGCTCAAGGTGTCGGCCATGCAGTCGCAGATGCCGAAGAAATACTGGCGCAACCTGCCTGAAGCGGAACTGATTGCCGACCTGGTCGCTAATGCTGACAAGCGTAAGAACGAGATGATTGCGGCTCAAGCCACGGTACCACAGCGCAAAGTCGTAAAATATGTCGCGAAAAAAGACATCCTTGTTCCGCTAGCAGATTTGGGGGATGCAGCGAATGCCTTGCGTGAGCTTAACGATAGGATGCTGGCGTCGACGGAATTCCCGCTGGCAGCCCATGCCACACAAGCGGTGTTAGGCACGGGTATCGCACCGGCAACGATCATGCTGCTTGGCGAACAGCCGGGTGAGCAGGAGGATTTAGCCGGCCAACCCTTTATCGGCCCGGCAGGAAAGCTGCTGGACCAAGCATTCCTGGAAGCGGGCATCGCGCGTTCCGAAGCTTACGTTACCAATGCGCTTAAGCACTACAAGTTCAAGCTACAGGGCACGCGCCGCATGCACATGGTGCCCAGCGTCGGCGATATCAAAACCTATCTGCCGTGGCTGCAGGCAGAGATCGCTATCGTACAACCGCAGGTCATTATTGCTTTGGGCGCGATTGCTGCACGTGCGATCACGGGAGAGGAGCTTGGAATAGAAGACAATCGCGGCAAACTGTTTTCCCTGGCGGATGGGCGGCAGGCGCTGGTGACCTACCATCCTTCATTTATCCTGCGCACACCGGATAAGGCAAGCAAGCAGTTACGCTATGAAAGGCTGGTGGCTGACCTGAAATCGGCCGTCAAGTTTGTGGCTTCAACTGCCAACTGAGGGAGATTATAAATATTGCCGTTGATTTAAACCGGATTATTTAAAATATGATACAAATTATAGGAATGTCTTTTACGACTTGTTTAACTTTTTGATTTAACCAAGTCTGAAATCGTTTTATGTTAAGCCGGCTTTATTTATATTCGCTTTTTAACAGCAAAAGCTCAAAATCTGCTGCTGGTACTGGTTTTGAGAATAGATAGCCTTGCCCATAATCGCATCCTATCTGCTTGAGTAAGTCGCGCTGTAGCTGGGTTTCCACGCCTTCTGCGATGACTTTAATATTGAGTTTGTGAGCCATGACGATGATGGCTTCACATAGGGCAAACTCCGGCGTTTCTAAACCAAGATTTCGGGTGAAAGATTGATCGATTTTCAGGTAATCAATATCGAATTTTTTCAGGTAAGACAATGAAGAATAGCCGGTACCAAAATCGTCAATGGCGATTTGTATACCAGCCTCACGGAATGCCAGCAATTTATCCGGGATGTCACCAACCACATCCATCAAAATGCCTTCGGTAATTTCAATAATCACGTTGCTGGCGGGTAAATTAATTTCTTTTAATAAGTTAATCCAGCTATGAATGACTTCTTCGTTGCCCCTGAATTGCACAGGCGATTTGTTGATGGCAATCTGGAAATCGCGATGAAGTAATGATTTTAGGTGTGCCGATTGGCGCGCGGTTTGTATAAAGACCCAGTTACCTATTTCATGGATGGTACCGTTATCCTCGGCAATGGGTACAAAGTCATCCGGGCTAATAGCGCCCAATTCCGGATGCTGCCAACGTAATAGCGCTTCAGCCTTATGAATAAAACCAGTATTGAGTTCGATAATCGGTTGGTAGTGCACGCTGAATTGGTTGGTGTGCAATGCTTGGCGCAAATCGTTAGATAAACGCATATGGAAATCCGATTTTTTCTGCATGGCTTTGGTAAAAAATCGGTAGCAGCCGCGGCCTGCATTTTTGGCAGCATACATAGCCTGATCGGCGATTTTTAAAAGCGTAACAGTATTGGTTGCATCATGTGGATAAAAAGCGATACCGATACTTGCCGATACAAATGCCTCTTTTCCATCCAGATAAAATACTTGTGATAAGCAATTGATGATGTTCTGGGCAATGTGCACCACATTTAGGTTGTCTTTCATATCGGGCATGATGATGGTGAATTCATCACCACCAATACGCGCAACCGTATCGGAATCGCGCGCGCACAATTTGATGCGATTGGCGGCTTCAATCAGCAAAATATCGCCAATATCATGCCCTAGCGAGTCGTTCACTTCCTTAAAGCGATCGATATCGATATACAAAAGCGCAGTAGACTGTTTTTCGCGCAGGGATTTTTTCAGCTCTTGTTCCAACCTGTCGTTGAAAAGACGGCGATTGGGTAGCTTGGTTAACTGGTCGTAATTAGCTTGGTTCAAAATGCGCTCTTCAGCTAGCTTGATGGCAGAAATATCTGAGAACAACGCTAACCGTCGATGCACGGATCCATCGTTATGATAGGAAGTGTTGACCGTGCGCCATTCGGCATAGACTTCACCATTCTTGCGTTTGCTCCAGATCTCACCCTGCCATTGCCCACTGCTATTGATAGCGTCTTGCATGGCATTATAAAAACCAGCGCCATGTAGGTCAGACTTCAACATACAGTGCGTTTTACCTTTCACTTCGTCAAATTCATAGCCAGTCATCTTTGAAAAGGCAGGATTGATGGCAAGGATATGGCCCTCAGCATCTGCAACCGTCATGGCTTCACTGCTGTTTTGATATACCAAGCTGGCAAGTTTTAGTTCTTCCTCAGCCAGTTTCCGGTCACTGATATCCTGCACAGCACTAATGAAATAAAGCGGCGCACCAGCGTCGTTGCGCAACAGTTGTACCGAAAGACTTACCCAAACGATATGACGGTCTTTGTGGACATAGCGCTTTTCTGCGACATATTTGTCACCGCGACCTTTTAGCAGCCGCTTGAAATGCAGAATATCGACTAAGAGATCCTCATCCAGTGTAATTTGTTGAAAATTAAAGTGCTTGGATAGTACTTCTTCTTGGGAGTATCCAATAATCCGGCAATATTCCCGATTAATTTGCAGAAAATGGCCTGTAGTGGAAACCTGTGCGATGCCTACAGCCGCATTCTCAAACACAGCACGAAAAAGTGCCTCGCTTTCATGCAAAGCCCCCTGTGCAAGATCTCTTTGGCTAAAGGCCAGGCTGGATTCGTAGATATTCTGCAGGCTTAACTGGATGCTATCGCGAAAGCGCTGCATCAGCTCTAGCGTCTTTTGATTGTATTGATTTTCTTTGGTATCGAGTATGCAGATCGTGCCGAAGGTTTCGCCATTCGGCCAATTTAAAGGCAACCCGCAGTAAGAAATCATGCCTAGCTTGATATCCGGGTTTTGGTCCCAATCCGGATCCACTAATGCATTGGCGACAAGCAATTTGCTCTGGGTACTCATGACTGTTTCGCAATACAGCCCGGTGTCCAGCTCGGCTCTTTCACCAAGATGGTATACATTATGGCTATTTTGGCTGCTGACAAATACTTCTATATCTTGCTCATGCGCGCGCATAATCAGCGCTGCGGGAATATCCGCAATCTCGGCTAAAAGGTCGGCTGTAATCTGCCAGCTTTCTAAAACATCCTCTGGAACCTTAAGCTCATCCAATAGGGGGTATTTTGATAGATTTGATGAGGTTGCCGTCATGTTGGGCTGACTCTCTCATTTAATTAGGTCTGGTTTTAAAATAAGATAACTTCAAAACACTACGCTATTTTTGAGTGAAAAATTTCAGTTTACAAAATTTAACAAAAGATGATTTTTAGATGCGCTTTGAAATACTACTCTTTACAAATAAGCGCTACAACATGGATTAGTTATTGAAGAGATAGAAAACCTGTAAGTCTAATCGACCGGTTTTGAGTATTTTACAAGGAAGATTTTTTGGGGAAAATTGCAGCTAACAACAAGATTAATTTTGACAGGTGATTCAACAGACCTAAAAAAAGGCCTTAAAGGCCTTTTTATTTATTTAATTTTTTTAACACAGACATACAAAATTGCACTAATAACCACCAATACACCAGCTAAATAATAAATACCAATTGCGCCAACAAAGTTCAAAATGCTCTCCAATTTAAATTTCGATAGATTTAAAAGTATTACGCTAAAAAGTTAACGACTAATTTGCGGACAGTATTTTAACGTAATTTAAAAAAATCTCAATTGCTTGGCTCTTTATTGACGATATTCCCCCTAATATTTAAGCAGTGGTTTCATGAATCCAGTCTAGTAAAGGCTGCCATTGCTCAATATCTTGCGCGACCAACGATGGCCGCATATCAAACAAACTCAGGCCTTGCTCGGCAGCGGTGACGTAGCTTTGCGCATTGCGTATATAGGTTAAAACCGGAAAGTTGGTTTGTGCCATAAATTCCGCTAGTTTAATGGCCGCATTGGTGCGGCTATTGACGCGCATCCCGACTAATGCAACAAAGGTTTTTTGTTTGCGAATGGCTTTTTCTGCATTTAACAAATCCAAAAAATCCTGTGTCGCACCAATATCAAATGCAGAGGGTTGTACCGGCACAATAATGCAATCGGCCTGCTTGATGGCATCAGATAATTTTTCATTCCTAAAACCACCGGGTGAATCAGCTATTACCCATTGTGCTTTTAAATCGGATTGCTTGGCTTTGGAATGCTGCTCTTCAATGGCAGGTAATTGTGCAGAACGTCTTTGTAACCAGCCGGTAGACGATTGCTGGCGATCCAGGTCGGACAGTACAACGCGATAATCAAGGCTGGCGAAATAACCCGCAAGATTGGTTGCCAGTGTCGTTTTGCCACTGCCCCCTTTTGGATTAGCAATGAGTACGGTTTTCATGTTCTTTCAGCCCCATCCATAAATCGCCTAAAGTCATTACGCGCTGTTAGTTAAGCCTATGCATTAAAACTCGACCATTTCAAAATCGCTTTTGCTTGCGCCGCATTCCGGGCACAGCCAGTCATCAGGCACATCTTCCCAGCGTGTGCCGGGCGCAATGCCTTCTTCCGGCCAGCCTTTTTCTTCTTCATACATAAAGCCGCACACAATGCACATCCAGGTTTTCATATTGATTTCCCATTGATTACTTTATTTATTTTAAGTGATATTTATGTCAATTGGTGGATAACAAAGTGGAAACGGCTTATGACCAATAACAAAAAGCCCGCATAAGCGGGCTTTTTGTTATTGCACCGGACTATTGAATCGCCGCAAGTGCATTTTTAACACCTTGTGCATAGGCAGGGTCTGCTTTTGCAAACTGCGCCAACATACGTTCCTGGATGCTGGCGTTAGCCGTTGATAAGCCGCCCGCGATATTGCCAAACAACTGCGCTTTCTGGCTGTCGTTCATAATACGGAACAAATTACCCGCTTGCGTGTAATAGTCTTCTGTACTTTGGTCGTGGTAGCCAATCCAGGCATCCCCCAACACAGGCATAGGAGGTACTGCCACATGCGGTGCTGGCACCGGTGCGCCTATATCTGCCCTGTCGTTGGGAAAGAAGTTTGAAGCGCTGACAGTATGCGCTGCATTGGTGTAACTCGCTTCTGCACTCGAGTGGCCAACAGGGCAACCCATGCCGGCAAAGGCGCCATCACGCTGGTAATGATTAACCGGGCATTTACCAGCATTAACAGGAATCTGGTTAAAATTAGCCCCGATTCTGTAGCGATGAGCGTCCTGGTAAGCCAATAAGCGACCTTGCAACATTTTGTCCGGTGAGGCATTGATACCAGGCACAAAGTTGCTTGGCGCAAACGCCACTTGTTCGGTTTCGGCAAAGTAATTATTCACATTCTTATTTAACTCTAGCTTGCCGACTTCAATCACCGGAAAATCGGCGTACGGCCACACTTTAGTCAAATCAAATGGATTGATATGATAATTTCTTGCTTCAGCTTCCGTCATGATCTGCACTTCAACACGCCATGATGGGAAATCACCCCTGTCAATCGCCTCAACCAAATCTTTTTGCGCGCCGTTTGCCGGCATTTTAGCGGCGTCTTCATTGGTTAAAGTTTTAATGCCTTGATTGGTTTTAAAATGCCATTTGCACCAGAAACGCTCACCTTTAGCATTATAAAAACTCAAGGTATGGCTGCTAAAGCCATGCACATGGCGGTATGACGCAGGGATGCCGCGATCAGACATCAAAATCGTCATCTGATGCAAGGATTGCGGATGATTCGCCCAAAATTCAAACGCATTGGCCGGATTGGGTAAATTGGTGCGTGCATCTTTCTTCTGGCTATGGATAAAGTCCGGAAACTTGATCGGGTCATTTAAAAAGAAGACAGGGGTGTTATTGCCTACCATGTCCCAGTTACCTTCTTTGGTGTAAAACTTCACCGCAAAGCCACGCGGGTCGCGCGCATAATCACTAGAGTCTTGGCCACCACCAACGGTAGAAAAGCGCAAAAATACTTCAGTTTGCTGGCCAACTTCTTGTAAAAAATCAGCAATCGTCACGTCCTTTAAGCTTCTGGTTACGGTAAAAGTGCCATAAGCCGCGCTGCCACGCGCGTGTACAACGCGCTCAGGGATGCGTTCGCGATTAAAGTGCGCTAATTTTTCGAATAAATAATGGTTGTCATAAGTTAATGGGCCGCGTGCACCTACTGATAGGCTGTTATTGTCATCTGCCACCGGTGCCCCAGCTGAGGTTGTTAATGTATTTTTATTCATATTGTTCTCCTGATTATTATTTAATGTTGGCTACTTTACTAAATGAGTTGTTAATGCGTTAATGTATAGGCTGCCAATACTTCAATAAGGATTTGACTTGGCCAATTGATTAGGTCTTGTAGCATTATTTGCCCCTTTAAAATTTTTTAGCTATCTAGTGATAGATACCATGAGCTGCATTGTAGGTAAGCCGATTCAATTTGTATAATTGTATGTTTTGATATTATTGATAAATTAAATTAATCAATGTATGATAAATTTTACTGATTAAAAGTGATGAACGAATGACGCTAATTGAGCTTAAATTTGTGGTGGCAGTAGCGCAGGAGCGCAATTTCAGGCGTGCGGCAGACAAGTGCTTTGTGACGCAACCGGCACTGAGCCTGGGTATCAAAAAGCTGGAAGAAGAGTTAAAGGTGATGATTTTTGAGCGTAGCCGCTCGGATGTCACGCCAACAGAAATCGGTGCCAAAATTATCGAGCAGGCATCGCGTGTATTAGAAGAAGCGGGCAGAATCAGGCAACTTGCCGAATTGGGTAAAAACCAGTTAAAAGGCGCCTTAAAATTGGGCATGATTCATTCAGTTGGCCCATACCTGTTGCCCGAAATCATCCCTATACTGCGTCAAACGGCACCGGATATGCCGCTGGAGGTTGAAGAGAATCTCACCGCCAATCTAGAGGCGCAATTGCGCAACGGGGTGATTGATGTAGCGATCATTGCTTTACCGTTTGATGTACCTGGCCTGCAGCATAAAGCCTTATATGATGAAGAGTTCGATGTGGTGGTGCCTAGCCATCATCATTGGGCAACGCGCAAGCATATTAATCCGGAAGAATTATCAGATGAAAAAGTGCTGCTTTTGAACAGTGGGCATTGTTTTAGCAACCAAGTTACCCAGGCCTGCCCGGAGCTATCGCGAAAAGGCGAGGTACTGCAAGGCAATTCATTAGAGACGATTCGCAATATGGTGGCGTCTAACCTGGGTATTACGGTTTTGCCTTGTTCTGCAACGGCAGAGCGTTATAACAACCCTTTAATCAAAGTGATTCCATTTGCTAGCCCAGCGCCCACCAGGCGTATTGCCATTGCCTGGCGTAAAAGTTTTGTTCGGCTGGAAACGGTAGAAAAAATTGTGGATGCGATTAAAGCCATTGATTCGGATTATATGAAGATGGTTGCCTGAATGTGAATGAATGCGCAAAAGATATGGGCGTAAAAAAAGGCACTGAAAAGTGCCTTTTTTATTAAGCGCTTAAGCTTATTTGTTCATTACGTACATTGTTACTTCAAAGCCGAAACGCATTTCAGTAGCTGCTGGTGTTGTCCACATGATAAATCTCCTGTAAATGTTTTGATTAACTACACAATCTATGACTTGAATCATACCGATTAGTTAAAACGAATGCATATGTGATGTTATTAAAACACGCTAATGATTTTCATTAGATGCGTTAAGGTATTAATAGGTGAGTAGCACCCGGTAGCCGGCGACCGATAAGTTGTGCACATTGATCGCCAGGTTGATACGTACTTCCTCACGCGCTGTCATGCCGTCAATGATATTAACGCCGCTATTCAAATACTCTTGCGGCCGCACCAGCTTTCTTAGTACCGGTTTATCGTCAATATCGGTCAGGGTAAGCTCAATATTGGGATACGCTTGCGCATGAGGCGCGTTATTGATCAGCAAGCTGGAAAAATTGATGACATCTAGATAGTCTTCGCTTTCCTGCATGTCTGAGTCATCAATGGTCAGCAGATCGAGATGTTGCGGTAAATTAATCTTGCAGTGCAATTGTGCACAGGCTTGCTCTAAATAAGGCTTGATTTGGGGATAGTTAACGGCGATTGTTGAGCGTAAAAAATAAATGCTTTGCAGCAACGCAACGATGATTAACAGCAGCACTGCAAGAATCAACCCAATGTTGCGCTTTGGCTTGTTGAACTGGAATTTCGGATCAGTAGTGAGATCATCTATAAAGATAGGCGCACGCACTGCGTCAATATCCACTTCGTCTTCAGGTGTTGAGGCAGAAGCCGGATTGCTGCTATAAACGCTAGCTACCTGCTGTTTATTATCGGGTTCGGTTTGGGCTTTGTCTGCGTCTAGGTCTTGGTCTTTGGTGCTCAAATCGGCAAGGTTAGGCACTGTGTCTAGCACCACATTCAATACTTCGCTAATGGGTTTTTCGTCTGCTGGCTGTGCAGGTTCGGCATGCGCAGCCGTTAAGACTTCAGCCGCAGAATCTGCCGTGTCCGCTTCGTCACTGACTTCTGAATCATCTGCATATTCCGCTGTATTGTAGTCAGCGACGCTTTGAACATCTTCAGACACTTCAGTCAGCCGATTCTTGGCGTTAAACACGTGATTGCAATGGCCGCACTGCACTTTTCCGCGATACGCTTTTAAATGATCTTTGGTCAGTAAAAACTGTGTTTCGCAAGCAGGGCAGGAGGTGATGTAATTCATTTTTTAATGCCGGTGAGTAATATCCAGGCGTCTTGTTGGCGCGGCGCATCCATAATAAACCACTCGCTGTAGCGCTCAGTCAAGGCTTCGGTTTGCGTTTCCAGTATGCCGGAAAGTGCTAACTGGCCACCGGTCTTGCAGTATTTAGCTAAGACAGGCGCCAGCACCATCAATGCGCTGGATAGAATATTGGCAACGACGACGTCAAATGTTTGGTGCGCAAATGTATTGGCATCATAAAACTGTACATCAACCTGGTTTTGTTCTGCGTTGTAGTGGCTGGCGACAATGGCTTGATCGTCAATATCCACGCCCACCACTTCCTCTGCACCCAGTTTTTTGGCGGCAATCGCCAAAATACCCGAGCCGCAGCCGTAATCCAATACCGAGTGCGCCGGCATAGTTTTAGTCAGCCACTCCAGGCATAAATGCGTAGTAGGGTGGCTACCGGTACCAAAAGCCAGGCCAGGATCCAAAATGATATTGATAGCGTCTTCTTGTGCGCTTTCTAGCCAATTGGATTGATGCCAGGTCGGCACAATCCACAATTTATCCGTGATTTTAATCGGGTCAAATTGCGCTTGTGTGGCACGCACCCAATCTTGCTCTTCAATCACTTCAGTGCTGTATTGAAAATGCTTGATGGTAGTCGCTGCACTCAGTGTTTGAATCACTTGCTCAACATCTGTAGCAGCGTCAAACATGGCAGTGACGATATTTTGTTGCCAGATGCCAGGCGGTGGATACTGTATATCTTCACTGCTTGGCTCACCAAAAATGGCTTGCTCTTTTTCAGTTTCGGCAAACGCGTCCTCAATACTGGCCGATAGCGCACCCACATCCATCAATGCGTCACTGATGGTGTCTGCATTCTCTTCGTTTGCCTGAATTTTAAGTAATAGCCACGCCATCAGTTATTGTCACCAGTACAGAGGTTATTTATGGCTAATACCTAATTTTTGTTCAAGATAATGAATGCTGGTGCCACCTATATGAAACGCCGCGTCAGCCATTAAATCGGCATGCAATGGAATGTTAGTCTTGATACCATCGACCAGCATTTCCGATAATGCAATACGCATGCGGGCAATGGCTTGCTCGCGCGTGGCACCGTAAGTAATCAATTTACCTATCATGGAATCGTAATTGGGTGGTACCACATAGCCAGCGTAAGCGTGGGTGTCGATACGTACACCAGGGCCACCCGGCATATGGAAAGTCGTCAATTTGCCAGGGGAGGGCACGAAACTATACGGGTCTTCAGCATTGATGCGGCATTCAATCGCATGGCCGCGCAACTCGATATCGCGCTGACGGAAGGCTAGTTTTTCGCCGGCAGCCACAAAAATTTGCTGCTGCACCAAATCGATACCCGTAATCATCTCTGTCACGGTGTGTTCCACCTGCAAGCGCGTATTCATCTCAATAAAGTAAAACTCGCCGTTTTCGTACAGAAATTCAAATGTACCGGCACCGCGATATTTGATTTTGCGGCAAGCCTCTGCGCAACGCTCACCGATTTTGTCGCGAATTCTAGCGCTTAGTAGTGGAGAAGGCGCCTCTTCAATGATTTTTTGATGGCGGCGCTGCATAGAGCAGTCGCGGTCACCCAGGTAAACGGCATTACCGTGCTGGTCTGCCAAAATCTGTATTTCAATATGGCGTGGATTCTCTAAAAACTTTTCCATGTATACCATTGGGTTGCCGAAAGCCGCTTGTGCTTCGGCTTTGGTCATATTCACCGCATTGACCAGCGCCGCTTCGGTATGCACCACGCGCATGCCACGTCCGCCACCGCCGCCAGCCGCTTTAATAATAACCGGGTAGCCCACTTTTTTAGCGGTTTTGATAATCTCAATAGGATCGTCTGGTAATGCACCTTCCGAGCCAGGTACGCAAGGCACACCGGCTTTTTTCATGGCGTCCTTGGCTGAAACTTTATCACCCATCAGGCGGATGGTTTCAGCGCGTGGGCCGATGAAAACGAAACCACTTTGCTCAACGCGCTCTGCAAAATCAGCATTTTCAGATAAAAAACCATAGCCAGGGTGAATCGCTTGCGCATCGGTCACTTCAGCCGCACTGATGACTGCTGGAATATTGAGGTAACTTAAATTAGAGGGCGCAGGGCCAATACAGACCGATTCATCGGCTAATTTAACGTATTTAGCGTCTTTATCGGCAACGGAGTGCACGGCAACGGTTTTAATGCCTAGCTCACGGCAGGCACGTTGCACGCGGAGAGCAATCTCCCCACGGTTAGCGATTAGTATCTTTTCAAACATATTTGATCAACCAATCGCAATTATTCAATAATAAACAATGGCTCGCCGTATTCAACTGGCTGACCGTTTTCTAATAATATTTTTTTCACAACACCCGCAACATCCGATTCGATTTCGTTAAGCAACTTCATCGCTTCGATGATACACAGGGTATCGCCTACTGCCACTTTAGTGCCTACGTCCACGAATGGTTTTGCGTCCGGAGAAGATGAGCGGTAAAACGTACCCACCATTGGGGATTTGACCGTATGACCTTGAACCTCGGCCACAACAGGCGCGGCTGCGGTTGCAACCGGCGCTTGAGCATGAGCTGGCGCGGCTGCTTGTGGTGCCGCCATGTATTGCATCACTGGCGCGCTACTTGGCATTAGCGCACGGCTAATGCGTACTTTTTCTTCGCCTTCGGTAAGCTCCAGCTCAGAAATGCCAGATTCTTCTACCAAATCGATTAATTTTTTAAGTTTACGTAAATCCATAATAACCTCTGTTTAACTTAGTTTTGATTGTAAGTGTTAATTAGTGTTGAAATATTGTGTAAGAGTAATGAATCAATGCTCAAAGTGAATTTATACGGCTTTTTTATTGCAATAATTAATCGCGTATTGCAAAGCGGCGCCGTAACCTTCGGCCCCTAAGCCGCTAATCACGCCCACTGCAATATCGCTGAAAAATGAATGATGCCTAAAACTTTCCCGCGCAAATACATTGGATAGATGCACTTCAATGAACGGGGTTTTAATGGCAGAAAGTGCGTCACGTATCGCAACAGAGGTATGTGTAAAGGCAGCAGGGTTAATTACGATAAAGTCTACTGTGTTAACAGCATGGGATTGTATTTTAGCGACAATCTCAGCCTCACTATTGCTTTGGAAGGTTTCTAAATTAACGGCATTTTGCTGCGCAATTGATGTTAATTGAGCATTAATCGCGGCAAGGGTCAAGCTTCCATAATGCTCTGGCTCACGCAGGCCGAGCAGATTCAGGTTGGGCCCGTGCAAGACTAATATCGATTTTGCGCTCATTTAGCACCGCTTCTAATGAGTTTGATGTTCTGTTTTGCCGATTTTTGACGAACTTTCATAGCGGCAAGTTTGCCGAACTTGAACGATTTTGTCCAGCAAATTCACCGTAGTTAGATGAAGTTTAAGCGAAGTTATTGAGGAGATAAATCTTAAGTGATTGAATGGTAACTATAATTTGAAAATAAGGTAAAAAACACTTTATAAAATAGTTTTTAAGGTTTGTTCTAATAGTGGTTTAGTAATGCGCCCAAAATAGGTTTTTGCCACTGTGCCATCGGCTTTAATAATCACGGTGTAGGGTAAAACGCCCTTATTATTGCCTAGGCTGGTGGCAATATCCATGCCTTGCACATCCGCCGCAAACAGGGGATAGCTGACCTTGGTCTCTTTCAGGAAATCGTTAACGCCGGCAACGTCTTCAATCGCCATACCCAATACCACTACATTGCGGTCCTTATAAGCGGTATGCAAATTTGAAAGCTCAGGCATTTCTTCACGGCAGGGTTCACACCAGCTGGCCCAAAAATTGAGCACAACAACTTTGCCTTCATACTGTTTTAATGCTTGCGGCTTGCCATTCTCATCCGGAAAATTGGCTGTAAACAAAGCTTGTGTTGAGGTATCCGGGGTGGATGATTGGGAGCCGAGTTGCGTTTGCGGATTAAGAAAGAAATAAAAAATGCCAAAGCCAAGCGACATCATTAAGACAAGGTATAACAAAGGTGTTTTTAATCGATTCCACATTATTGAGCATTCACTTTATTGAGTATTTGGGTAAATTTTTCCACATTTTTATAGCCAATGACTTTTGGCTTGATTTCGTTGCCATTTTTGTCAAAAAAGATGATACCGGGCGGGCCAAATAAACCAAAGCGTTTGAGCAAGGCCTGGTCATCCGCATTATTTTCGGTCACGTCGGCTTGCAGTAAAACGGTATTGCTGAGTGCGGCTTGTATGGTGCTATCGCTAAAGGTGAATTTTTCCATTTCTTTACAGGCAATGCACCAGTCGGCATAAAAATCCAGCATCACGGTTTTGCCATTGGCTGCCGCGATTGCCGCGTCTAGCTCGGCCACGGTTTTAATACGCGTAAAAGGCAGGTTGTGTTCGGTAACGCTGCCCAATAATTTACCGATGGGCTGTGTAATGGCATTAGGCAGTACAGGCCATATCAAGTAAGCGGCCATTGCCAGCATCAGCACACCAAAAAAGTTGCGCACAACAGTCATCCAGCCACCTGCTTTTGGTAGCAAGCCGCCGGCAGAAGCGCCAATCAATAAAAGCGGTACACCCATGCCGATGGCTAGCGCAAACAGCCCAACACCGCCCAATAAAACATTATGGGTTTGGCCGATATAAATTAGCGCGCCTGCTAGTGGTGCGGCCACGCATGGGCTCACAATCAAGGCTGATAGCACACCCATCAAAAACACGCCAAGAAATTCACCGCCTTTTAATTTCTGGCTGGCGCCCAATATTTTGCTTTCGAACACGCTGGGTAATTTCAACTCGTAAAACCCGAACATAGACAAAGCCAAAGCCACGAAAACCAGCGCAGTTGCGCCCAACACCCACACATTTTGCAGGGACTGGCTAAGTAGACTGCCTGACAAACCCGCCGCAACGCCCGCTAATGTATAGCTGAGCGCCATGCCTAAAACATAGGCAACCGATAATGCGAAAGAATGTAGTTTTCTGTAGCGATCACTTTTTGCCAGGTTTTCTTGCTTACTTTGGCTTCCAATAATGATGCTGGACAGGATTGGAATCATGGGCAGCACGCAGGGTGTGAATGACAGCAATAGGCCAGCGATAAAGAATACGCCGATAATTAGCCACAAATTACCGGCTTTTAGAGCTTGCGTGGTTCTGTCGTCGTCTGAGCCAGACACAACATAGCCGTCAACGGCGTTAGCGCCATTGGATAATTCAATCGCAATCACTTTGGTAACAGGGGCGTAGCATAAACCTTTTTCACTACAGCCTTGATAGGTGGCGTGAACAACAGGATTGTTGGCGGCGGCCAATTGTATCTTGGCATCGAATTCATGGTGAAAAACTTCTTGCTTGCCAAAGTTCGGGTCATCTTTTATTTCGCCTGCAGGCAAATTAACCTGCTCGATCTTGCCGGTGCTAGCGTCCTTGATCACAAATTTGATGCGTTCTTTATATAAATAGTAGCCTGGCACTATCTTAAAATTGGCATTTAAATTGTGAGCGTCTAATGCCGTCAATTTAAGCTTAAACGCCACATCGGGCGCTAAAAAATCCTCTTCTTGAATCTCTTCAATAAAAGCGTTTTTACCGGTTGAGTTTGTATCTGCGGCATACAATAGGCTTGTTTGCAGCAAAACTGGTACGACAAACATTGCTAAAAATGCGATTACAATGCTGTTAAATAGGTGTTTCAAATAATGCCCCGTCTTTCAGAATAAATGCCAGCAGTTGCAATTACTGCATTTAACCCCCAATTAGTGGAAACAATTGGATAGAAAGTTCTTAATATATGCGTTTTTTAATAGGTTTAATTTTACTCGCTTTTCCATTTGCCGAGATATTTCTACTGATCAGCCTTGCAGATGCTTACGGCTGGTGGTTACTGTTTTATTTAGTCGTGATTGGCTACCTGGGCTTACAACTGATTCGTGGCGAAAAATTACTGTTAACGGCTAAAATGATGCAAAGCATCGCGGCAGGAGGTAACCCGGTTAAAACCATGCTGGGCAGCGCACGCAATATGGTAGCGGGTATACTGTTTATTATTCCTGGCATTATCACCGATATCATTGGCGTGATTTTGCTATTAGTCCCGATTAGTAAGCAAAATCCGGCTGCAACGACTAATGCCTATGAACCGCCATTTCAGCAGCCATACCAAGCTAATGCAGATGCGCGCGCCGCCAATGATGACGTGATTGAAGGCGAATACACGCATGTGCAGGATGATCCTCATAAAAAGTAATTTTTAAAAAGTACCTAAAATGCATAAAGTGACCATTAAAAACAGCGGCCATAGCTTTGATGTGCGCCCTAGCCAAACCGTGCTGCAAGCGGCGATTGAGGCCGGTATCAATTTACCCTACGGCTGCCGCAATGGCGCGTGCGGCGCGTGTAAAGCCAAATTGCTGCAAGGCAAAGTGATGCATGACGATTACCAGGGCAGCGCGATGAGCGATGCGGAGCTGGCGGCCGGTAACACTTTATTATGCTGCGCAAGGCCAATGGAAGACTTAAGCATCGAGTGCCGCGAAGTAGGCGGTTTGGCCGGTATCAAGCCGCGCATCCTGCCGGCGCGCGTGGCGAAAAAAGAGCAGCTTGCGCATGATGTGATCGCGCTGCACCTGCAATTGCCGGCAAGTGAGCGCTTACAATTTAAAGCTGGCCAGTATATTGAATTTATCTTGAAAGATGGCAAGCGCCGTGCTTTTTCTATCGCCAATGCGCCGCACGATAGCGATTTTCTGCAACTGCATATTCGCGTGATTGCCGGCGGCGTGTTCAGTGAATACGTAGAAAAAGAGCTGCAAGAAAAAGCCATATTGCGTTTAGAAGCGCCATTTGGCAGTTTTTTCTTAAGGGAAGATTCGGATAAGCCCATTATCCTGGTGGCAGGCGGCACGGGCTTTGCGCCGGTCAAGGGCATTATTGAGCATATGCTGTTTAACAACATCCAGCGTGAAATCGTCCTGTATCGCGGTGCACGCGAATTACGCGACTTATATATGCACGAATTATGCGAAAAATGGGCAGCATTGATGCCGAATATTCGCTATATACCGGTGTTATCCGAAGCGACAGCTGATGATCATTGGCAGGGCAGGACAGGGCTTGTGCATCAGGCAGTGTTGGATGACATCGGTGATTTAAGTGCGCATCAAGCCTATGTGTGCGGTGCACCGGGCATGTGTGAAGTGGCACATCAAACTTTTGTGCAGCAAGGTCTAGATGCAGAAGAGTTCTTTAGTGATGCGTTTACGTTTGCCAATCCAGCGCCAAAACCAGCCATGTAAATTTAGCCTAAGCGCAAAATATTGCTGAGCATGGCATCGTCACCGGGCGCATCGGCAACATAGGCTTTTAAACCCATTTGCAAGGGTAGTTCTGCGATACGTGCATGATTCACAAACAGGGTAATATCTTTTAGCCATTCGGCATCGCCCGCTAGATCCAGCAAGTGGCGCATGGCTTCACTACTGGTGACTACAATGCCATGCAGCTTTTTTTCATTATAAAGATTCGCCAGTAAATCGCAGCTGCTTTGCGGGTTGATGCGTTGATAGCATTCTGCAAAAGTAACCGTGGCACCACGCGCTTTGAGCGTATCTGCCAATACATCGCGGCCACCGATGCCGCGGAAAATCATCACTTTTTTGCCTTGCATATCCTGCATTTCGGGCAAAGCCAGCAGTGCTTCAGAATCAAAACGGACCTTACTTTCATCGCCATCTTGAATATGGCTTGATGGTGTAAGCACTTGATTGACACCAAAGCTTTTTAGCTCGCTGGCGGTTACCGGGCCAATGGCGGCAAATTTTAAATATGCCGGAATGCCTTGTATGACTAATCGCGGCATGCCGTTTTGGACCGCATTGCTGCTGATAAAAATCGCCCAATCGTATT
>JAZKEN010000026.1:18572-40434 GCA_040387035.1 Pseudomonadota bacterium
CGCGGCATGCCGTTTTGGACCGCATTGCTGCTGATAAAAATCGCCCAATCGTATTTATGAATGGCTTGAATCACTGTTTCAAACTGGCTGTGATCGGTCAGCGCTGTGATTTCAATCAGCGGATAGGGAATGACCGTGCCACCAGCTGCAGTAATCAGTGCCCCTAATTTTTTGGCCTGGTCAACCGGGCGGGTAACGGCAATGCCAATTCCTTTAAGCGCTTGATTTGCCATACAGCAAGCGCTACTTGATATGATCCAGCGCAGCCAATATCTTGTCTGCACCTTTCGCCACCAGTTTAGCGGCTAAAAGTCGGCCGACAGCTTCGGCATCATCAATGCTGCCAGTGACTTTTTCGCGCAGGATCTGCTGACCATCAACGCTGGCGACAAAGCCGGTAATATTGATGCGGTTGCCTTGGCGTGTCGCATAGGCGCCCAGCGGTACCGTACAGCTGCCAGCCAACGCGCGGCTCATGCCACGTTCGGCTTCTACGCATAACTGCGTGTCGATATGATTGAGCGGTGCCAGTATTTCAATCAAGTCAGTGCGGCTGGCATTGATTTCAATACCCAGTGCGCCTTGCCCCACAGCCGGAATGCTCAGCTCAGGCGAAATAAACTGGCGGATGCGGCTGCCTAACTCCAAGCGGATTAAACCCGCGGCTGCCAGGATAATCGCGGCATATTGGCCTTCATCCAGTTTACGCAAACGGGTCTGCACATTGCCGCGCAGGGATTCAATCTTCAAGCTGGGAAACCTGGCCTGGATCTGGCTTTGGCGGCGCAAGCTGGAAGTGCCGACAACGCTACCGGGCGGCAGATCTTCCAGTGCCTTGAAATGATTGGATACAAAGGCATCACGCGGGTCTTCTCGCTCGCCGGTGGCAGCCATCGCAAAGCCTTCCGGCAGGTTCATGGGCACATCTTTCATGCTATGCACGGCTAAATCAGCGCTACCATCGGCTAGTGCGGTTTCCAGCTCTTTTACAAACAAGCCTTTGCCACCAATGCGCGCCAGTGGCGAATCTAAAATCTGGTCGCCGGTAGTGGTCATGCCCAAAATAGTCACTTCACACAGTGGGTATAATCTTTTCAGCTTGGCCTGAATATGCTTGGCTTGCCACATAGCCAGCGCACTTTCGCGCGATGCTATGATTAATTGTTTAGGCTCGGGTTTTTTAGGTTGATTTAGCATATTGGGAATTTTAGCATGTCTTGTGTGTGCGCAAACGGGTGTACAAAATTGTGTTTTTTAGGTTAAGCTAAAAATGGTTAGCATTAAGTTTGAGAGAGTAAGCGATAATTTTACGGTGATTTTATTGGTGGAAAACGGATGGATGATGAATTAATCAGCTGTTTTAAAACGTTTTAAGGAGAAGGTTATGCAATATCAATTAGATACTTTTATCAATTCACTGAATGAATTCTGGGTACAACTCATTCATTTTGTGCCTAAATTACTGGCGGTCATAGTGATTTTATTTTTTGGTTGGATTATCGCCAAATTGGCCAGAACCGCTATCAAAAGATTGTTGGTATTAACGCATTTTGATAAAGCCGCCCAAAAATCAGGCTTAGAAGCCTTTATCAATCATGGTAATTTTAATGTGACGCTAAGCGGCATTATCAGCCAAGTGGTGTATTGGCTGGTGATTCTATTGTTTGTGATTACAGGTGCCAATGCATTGGGCTTGCAAGAAGTGGCCATCCTGCTGCAACAATTGGCCAGCTATTTACCGCATATTATTGTGGCTATTTTAGTGCTTATCTTTGGTACTTTATTGGCACGTTTTGTCAATCGCCTAGTATTCGCATGGTTGTACAGCATCAAGTTTTCGCATGCGCTGGCTGTGAGTACATCGGCTGAATATGGCATACAGATCTTAGCGATCTTTATTGCGCTTGAGCAATTGGGTATTGGCATGCAGCTGATTCACTCATTGTTCATTATCGTTTTTGGTGCCTTCTTTTTTGCACTTGCGCTGGCATTTGGTTTGGGCGGACGCGAATGGGCGGCTAAAGTCATCGCTGAAATGGACGCTAAAAAGAAACAGCAATAAGGCTGGGCAGCATTTGGTGCGTATCAGGTTTCACGCACCAAATGTTGTTGGCGGCGGCTAATGGCAACGGTTTCGGGAATGTCTTTTAACAAGGCAACCCAGCGCTCTTCGTTGGCTTCATTGAGTCGCTTTTCATAGCCGGTAATAAATAGCGGCGCAACCAGGCAGTTGCGATGCAAACGTATAAATCGCTCAGCAAATTCGGTTTCCAGATGGGTGAGCGATTCTTCAATCAGGTATTCACGCTCAGCGGTGCGCACCGTGATGTATTTCAACTCGGCACGCAGGTAGATAACCTGCTCAACCGGCACCAGGATAACGCGTCCACGCTCATGAATGCTGAGATGGCTGCGCATTTTTTGCAGCGGCTTTAAGGCTTCTATCTGTTTGGGTTTAAGTGCATGGGCTTTATCGATCGCCGTTTGCAGGCGCTCCAGGCGAATCGGTTTCAGCAGGTAATCAATCGCGTTAAGGTCAAACGCCTTAATCGCATACACATCAAATGCGGTAGTGAAAATAATGTTGGGTTTGGGCTCCAGCTTTTGCGCATGCTGCGCGGCTTCAATACCATCCATCAGCGGCATGCGGATATCCAGTAACATTAAATCAGGCTTGGTTTGCATGGCCAGCTCAATCGCTTCCTTACCATTTTTGGCTTCGGCCACAATAGCCACTTCGGCAATATCCCCCAGCAAATCACGCAGGCGATTGCGCGCGGGCGTTTCGTCATCGGCAATTAAAATAGTGAGCATGGTTTTACCTGCGGTCTAGTGCGTTAAGGGTAAGCGGATATGCACTTCATAACGGTTCTGCTTGGCTTCGGATTTTATAGTGGCTTCTAAATCAAAGTGCAAGCTCAAGCGCTCTTTAATGTTTTTTAAGGCCATTTTATTGCCGGTATGGTGCTGGTTTTGTGCCACATACGGATTGCTGATGCTGATGTGCAGCTCTTTATGCCGTGTGTAAATGGTCACGATGATTTCGCCGCCCTCTGTCATGGGTTCAATGCCGTGGTACACCGCATTTTCAAGAAGCGGTTGCAGGATTAACGGCGGAATCAGCGCATCTGGCGGCATATTGTCGATTTGCCAGCTGATTTGCAAGCGGTCTTCCAGCCTTAGTTTTTCTAAGGCTAAGTATTGGCGGCATAAGGCAATTTCTTGCGCAAGCGGTACCAAATCGCGATTATCGGCCATCAGTACGCGAAACAAATCCGCCATATCTTCCAGTGCGGTTTCAGCGCGCTTGGGTTGGTTACGGATCAGCGATAAAACGGCATTGATGCTGTTAAATAAAAAATGCGGGCGAATGCGGGCTTGCAAGGCCTGCAGGCGTGCTTCGGCAATC
The DNA here is from genome assembly GCA_040387035.1 of Pseudomonadota bacterium. Lineage (GTDB taxonomy): Bacteria > Pseudomonadota > Gammaproteobacteria > Burkholderiales > Methylophilaceae > Methylotenera_A. The sequence goes on from JAZKEN010000026.1 coordinate 21,982, forward strand.
GCGGGCGAATAGGCACGTTGTTGCAAGTGCAAATAATAAAATACGATGCACGTGACAATCGCGCTTAAAAGGCAGGCGCGGTAAGGGCTGGGGATGGTTTCGATTAAAAACAGTTTGCTAAAAAAAACAAACACCAAAAAAGTAAGGCCAATTTCTAAAAGCAGGATGATGAAAAATCCGGTCCAATAATGCAATTTATTCAATACCGGGTACAGCAAGTAAAGCGTCAACATGCTCAGCAGTAAAATGGGCTGTACCACGGCTGATATCTCGGCCAAAAGAGGTAAAAAATCGTTAAATTGCTGGCTGAATAAAACCGCTGTGATTGCGGCTAACACGTTCACAATAAGCAAAATGCGTAAGTGAATGCCAAGATTATGTAAATTAGGTAAACGGCTATTTTTACGCACGGCGTATAGTTCGTTATAATGAAGGCACAAGTATATTATTATTAACGAATATTTAACAATTAAAGCCAAGAAAGCAAGCGCCCAGTGCAAGACAACTCATTAAATAAAAAATCAACCGCCTGGTCAGGCCGCTTTAACGAACCGGTGGCAGAGCTGGTTAAAAAATACACCGCATCGGTTGATTTTGATAAACGTTTAGCCGAGTTCGATATTGCAGGTTCAATCGCGCACGCCAATATGCTGGGTGCGCAAGGCATTATCAGCCTGGACGATGTAGCAAAAATTGAAAAAGGCCTGGCTGAGATTCTGGCTGAGATTCAGGCAGGCAGTTTTGAATGGCTGCTGGATTTGGAAGATGTACATTTGAATATTGAAAAGCGCTTAACCGATAAAATCGGTGATGCAGGTAAGCGCTTACATACCGGCAGGAGCCGTAATGACCAGGTGGCTACCGATGTGCGATTATGGCTGCGTGCAACGGTTGATGATATTTTAGTCGCTATCCAAAAGTTGCAATTGAGCATTGTCGACCTGGCGGAGCAGCACGCTGACACCATCATGCCAGGCTTTACCCATTTGCAAGTGGCGCAGCCGGTTACGTTTGGCCATCATTTGCTGGCTTATTTTGAAATGCTCAAGCGCGATGCAGAGCGTTTTGCCGATTGCCGCAAACGGATCAACCGCTTGCCACTTGGCGCAGCGGCTTTAGCTGGCACCAGCTACCCGATCAATCGCGAAATGGTGGCCACAAGCCTGGGTTTTGACGGCGTCTGTGAAAACTCCTTGGATGCGGTTTCTGATCGCGATTTTGCGATTGAGTTTACTGCGGCCAGTGCTTTATTGATGACGCACCTATCGCGCTTTTCAGAAGAACTGATCTTGTGGTCTTCACCCAGGTTCGCTTTTGTGGATATCGCCGACCGTTTCTGCACCGGCTCATCGATTATGCCGCAAAAGAAAAACCCGGACGTGCCAGAACTGGTGCGCGGCAAAACCGGGCGCGTCAATGGCCACCTAGTTGCTTTGCTGACCCTGATGAAAGGCCAGCCGCTGGCCTATAACAAAGACAATCAGGAAGACAAAGAGCCATTATTTGATACGGCTGACACCATCTTGATGACGCTGGCCATCTATGCGGATATGTTGCGCGGTATTGAAGTCAACAAAGCCAATATGCGCCAGGCGGCCTTGGAAGGCTTTGCCACCGCCACCGATTTAGCCGATTACCTGGTGAAAAAAGGCATACCGTTTCGGGACGCGCATGAAGCGGTCGCGTTGGCGGTAAAGCATGCGGTACAGCAAAAATGTGATTTAGCGGATCTGCCATTAAGTGATTTGCAGCAATTCAGCCCATTGATCCAGGATGACGTATACACGGTATTAACCCTGGAAGGCTCACTAGCCAGCCGCAACCATATTGGTGGTACCGCGCCTGCCCAGGTGAAAAAAGCCATTGAACGCGCACGCATATTGATGAGTCAATAATCACTGTGAAACTAAGATTCATTTTTGCCTTATTGATAGCGCTGATTTTTGGCAGCACAGTGCGTGCTATTGATGGCGTAATAGATGAATCCTCTGCAAACGCCGCGCTTTCAAACACGGAATTGCCTGGCGAAGTTAACACTAGTGACATGCCAGCCGGCACATCCGATCTGAGCATGTCGCCGTCAATGGGCACAAACGGTTTAAGCGCTGAAGACACAGCAACTACAATGGCTTGGCCGGCAATACCTGGCGAAAGTTTAAATGATATTGCGCGCTTGTTTTACCCTAAAAACAAAATCATGCGTCAGCAATTTGTGACAGAAACACTGGCTTTAAATAATGAGCTAGAGCCAAAATTAAACGCCAGCAAGTCATTTGCAGAACCAACGTTGTTGCAGATTCCCACGCTTAAATCCCTCTCAAAAAAAGTAAGCGTAATCAAGGCCAAGCGCGCCAAGGTCAAGCGACAAAAAATGCAATTAAGCTACAATATCAATCAAGCCGCCAGTAAGTTACCGGCTTTTTTATTGCAGGAATACGAAGCCTTGCTGGCTAAAAACGCTTTTTTAAAAGCAGAGCTAGAACGTTTGCACGCTAGGATAGGCGTGCTGCAAGAGAAATTTAACAATTTAAAATTGGTTTTTGATAGAACCATGCGCTTGCCTGCCGACCCAGCAAGCACAGACACCGGTGCTGTAGCAAACAATACGCTTGCAAATACCGGTGCAAGCGAGCTAAAAACGCCGCAAACGCCAGTGACAATTAATACAGTGCCCGTAAAGAAAGTATTTAAAAACCTTAACCAAGTGCCAACGGCAGCTGCAACTGTTGTTGAACAACCGGCAACTAAACCCGCCGCCCAGCCAGCGCTTGATCGCTGGAAATACGGACTATTGGTGCTGTTGGGGCTGATGATTGCGCTGAGTGTTGCCGCGTATTTTGTTAGAAAACGGCGCCAGCGCATGCTGGATGAGATGAGTAATAACATGCCCGCCATGGACGATACGCTGACGGATTTTGGCGGCCAATGGCAGGATACCGAGCAAGAATTATCCACGGATTTTGTGGTGGAGCAAGAACAAAGCGCCTCTGCTAGTGGTTTTTTAAACACCGAAATGCGCGATGAGCAAGCAAAAGCGACTTCAACCTTAGAAGAAGCCAGATTGCTGATGAGCATTAATCGCGCGCAAGACGCTATTGCCCATTTGAAGTTAACCATTGAAGCACAACCGAAAGTATCCATTAACCATTGGTTATATTTGCTGGAGATTTTCAGGAAGCAAAACGCCAAAGATGAATTTGAGAAGTACGCCAAAAGCATGCACATCACATTTAATGTGCTGACGCCCGTTTGGTATGAAAGCAATGCGGCCATAGTGGTTTCCCAGCATCTGGAGGACTTCCCACATATTATGGAAAAATTAGACGCGGTTTGGCCCAGTGAGCTGGCCAGGGTGTATCTAGAAAGCTTGATTACCGATAATCGTGATGGCGAGCGCGCAGGCTTTAGTCAGTCGGTTCTGGATGAAATCTTGTTGCTGATCGGGCTACTTGATGCGCGTAAAGAGCTTGAGTAAAGTTTCTTAATCTAAAAATAAGGCCAATAAATCGTTCAAATAGCGCTGGCCTAATGCGCTAGGTTTAATACGCTGGGAGTCTTGTGTGATCAACCCCTTTTGAGTCGCTACCGCCAACCCGGAACGAATAGCCTGCAAGCTTAATCCAGTACGCTGCTGAAACAAACTTAGCTCAACACCATCGGTCAATCGCAGCGCATTCATCATAAATTCAAAGCCTAAGTCTGCCTGTGTTATCAGCCAGCTATTATCTACCGCATTACCATTCTCAGCATTTTCCATAAAGGCTTTTGGGTGCTTGTGCCGCGTTTCACGCGTGATTTTATCGTGATAGCTGAGCTTTGAATGCGCGCCTGCGCCAATGCCCAGGTAATCGCCAAATTGCCAATAGTTTAAGTTGTGCCGCGACTGGCTTTTGGGTTTGCAAAAGGCCGATGTTTCATAATGTTCATAGCCATGCTCAGCCAACAAAGCTTCAATCTGTTCCTGCATATCTGCACTGGTATCATCATCCGGCAGGCTAGGCGGGGTGCGATGAAAGGGCGTATTCGGCTCTAAAGTCAAATGGTAAAACGATAAATGGTCCGGGTTAAGTGCCACAGCCTGGCGTGCGTCCTGTAGCGCATGCGCAAGCGTTTGGTTCGGCAGCGCATACATCACATCCAGATTGACGCGCTCAAAGGTATTCAGCGCCAATTCAGCCGCCGCAATCGCCTGTTTATCATCATGGATGCGACCCAGCGCGTTGAGATAATCCGCATTAAAACTTTGTATGCCCAGCGAGATGCGGTTAATACCTGCCTGCTTATAGCCTGCAAAACGCGCTATCTCCACAGTCCCGGGATTAGCTTCCAGTGTGATTTCAGCACCATATTCCAGCGGCGTTAACATTCGCACCGCACTTAAAATTTCATCAATCGATTCTGCGGAAAACAAGCTGGGTGTGCCGCCGCCAAAGAACACGCTTTTGATTTTGCGCCCATAAACGCGCGGTACCGATTGCTCTAAATCCGCAATCAATGCGGCGACATAGCGCTTTTCGGGTATATCTGAACGCGATTCATGCGAATTAAAATCACAATAAGGACATTTCTTTACACACCAAGGAATATGGATATACAGCGATAAGGGTGGTGGATTGGTCAGGCCGGATAAAGTCGCCTCACCTAAAACGGGTGAAGTGGTATTGATGGGTTTTGCGCTTACAAAGTTTGCCTCAGCATTGATGGGGATAATCTTTTTCAAGTCTTCATTAGCTTTTTTGATAAGGATTAATCAATTCTTCAACGATACGGTTGAGGGTCTCGCGCATTTGCGCCTCAGACACTTCCATCAGCAAGCCATCTTCAAACGCGTCTTGCATCATTTGCTGGATCTCTTCAAAATTTTCTTGCATGACCTTGATTTTTTCGGTGCAGGCAACCACGCTTTTATCATCGCGAAGCCATGTGGGTAAAGTTTTCATGTTATATATTAGTACGTTAAGTGTTGAATCAATTGCAACATTTTACGCAAAGCATGGCCGCGGTGACTGACTTTATTTTTGATTTCCGGTGTGAGTTCCGCAGCCGATTGGCCGGTGATGGAATCCAGAAATAGCGGGTCATAGCCAAAACCATTATTGCCACGCGCTTTTTTTAAAATCGCGCCTTTCCAGATACCTTCTGCAATCAATGGCTGCGGGTCGTCATGTTTGCGCACTAGCACCAGGCAGCAATAGTAGTGCGCAAAACGATTGTCAAACTGCTTTAACACGTTTAATAAATGCGCATTGTTGTTGGCGTCGCTTATGGGCTCGCCGCCAAAGTAGGCAGAGTGCACACCAGGCGCGCCTTGCAAAGCTTCCAGGCATAAGCCGGAATCATCCGCCAAAGCAGGCAAGCCGGTGGCAAGGCTGGCATGACGGGCTTTGGCTAATGCGTTTTCTACAAAGGTGCAATGTGGTTCGGCAGCTTCCGAAACGTTAAAAGCCGATTGTGGTAATACTTCGATATCCAGCGGTTTTAACAAGGCCTGGATTTCGGCAAGCTTGCCTTGGTTACCGGATGCAATCACTAACTGTTTGAACATAGTGTTGCCTGTTTATGCGCTTAATACGGTTTGTTGCTTGGCTAATAAATCACGGATACCGCTTGTTGCCAAATCCAGCATGGCGTTCATGGTTTCGCGCGCGAAGGGCTCACCCTCAGCCGTACCTTGAATCTCTACAAATCCGCCATCCGCTGTCATCACCACGTTCATATCGGTATCGCAATCGGAGTCTTCAATATAGTCCAAATCTAAAACGGGTGTGCCTTTGTATACGCCGACTGAAATCGCAGCAACGGCTTGCTTAAGCGGGTTTTCAGTAATTTTGCCTGATTGCAGCAAGGTAGAAATCGCATCGTGCAAGGCAACGTATGCGCCCGTGATGCTGGCAGTGCGTGTGCCACCATCGGCTTGAATAACGTCACAATCGATATGCACGCTGCGCTCGCCCAGTTTTTCCAGGTCAATAATGGCGCGCAAGCTGCGGCCAATCAAGCGCTGAATCTCCTGCGTGCGGCCGGATTGCTTGCCTTTAGCCGCTTCCCTATCCATGCGGCTGCCGGTACTGCGTGGTAGCATGCCATATTCCGCGGTGACCCAGCCCTGGTTTTTACCTTTTAAAAAGCCAGGTACTTTTTCTTCTACACTGGCGGTGCACAGCACATGGGTGTCACCGAATTTAACCAGCACAGAGCCTTCGGCGTGCTTGGTGTAATGACGGATAATCTCGACGGTACGTAATTGGCTGTTGCTGCGCTGGCTGGGGCGGCCATTGGTTTCGGCGTTAGTGGTTTGCATAGTAAGTGCTTAATCTGCTTAAAATAAACAGCTATTATAAGCCATGCATTATTCAGATTAAAAACTAAACTAGATTTTTGGTTTTTGCTGCGTTTTATTCAGCGCGTTTTGAATCTCGGCAATGGTACTTTCAATATCATCATCAGACAAATCATTTAAATCGATGTCATCACTATTTTGTTGCTGAACCGTGTTCATGATGGTGGTGGTTTCACCTAATGGCATCAGCTGTGTAGATACAGTGGTGCTACTTTGTTGCCTGTCACCCCATTGCAAGCCAATTGCACTCATATTGTCGCCGCGCTCATCACTGGCAAATTCGGCACTATCCATCAGTTTATTGGTGGCGTCGGCAATCACCGTGTGGTGCTGGATAATTTCTTTAATCTGTTGATCGCTTAAAACGCCCCATACACCGTCGGTGCACAGCAAAATGGTATCGCCTTCTATCAGCTCAAAGCGGTCAGATAGATCAATCTGCGGCGGTGTTTCGCCGCCCAGGCAGTTGTATACCTTATTTTTGTAAGGATGCGTGGCCATTTCCTCTTTGCTGATCATGCCTTTTTTGTAAAGGGATTGCACTACCGAATGGTCTTCGGTGCGGAATAGCAAATGCCCATCACGGAAATGGTAAAGCCTTGAATCGCCCACATGCGCGCAATACAAAAAGCCGCGCTGAATAATCGCCACCACAATGGTAGTACGTGGCGATTCAATCAATTCATCCCTTTGCGTGACGTTGTCGATCATGTCGTGCACTTGCTGGATATGATCGATTAAAAACTTGGCTGGGCTGCTTAAGAAAGGTACTGCCAGGCGCTGAAATGCGTCGGTTAATGTTTTAACGGCCAGTTGTGCCGCAACTTCGCCATTGCGGTGACCACCCATTCCATCGGCTAATACCAACAACAAGGCATCTTTGCTGTAAGAATAAGCCAAGCGATCTTGATTGTAATTTCTAGGTCCTTGACGACTGTTCTGGTAGATAGAGAATTTCATTTAAGCAGCGATTATTCAATATTAGTATGTGATTAATAGGGCAATCATATCTTAAAGTGGTTTATTTAAAGCGTCTTTGATTTTGCTCGCGAAGCTGGGTTTTTTTACCTGAAGCGGCGGTACGATTTCAAATAGGGTTTTTTGCAAGGAAAACACACTTTGAGGCCTATCCAGGTAATTTAGTTTGAGGCAATTATCAATAATTTGCAGCAATTCTTGCGTGTAAATCCCTTTGCCTACTTTGGTGGCCGGTGCCAGGAAATCGTTTTTAACGCGCTGGTTAGCCGCCATGGGTGCTGACCTCACCAGGCAAGAGTACATACTGGCGCCTACGCTGTAAATATCGCTCCAGGGGCCTAACTGCTTGCGCTCAAAATATTGCTCCGGCGGTGCAAAGCCAGGTGTGTAGCTAGGCGATAGTTTGGATTGGGTTTGCGTCAATGTTTGGCGTGCCGAGCCAAAATCCAGCAGCACAGGTGAGCCATCCAGGCGAATATAGATATTGGCCGGCTTGATATCCAAATGCAGCAGCTTTTGTGTGTGTACTTCGCGCAGGCCATGCAGCAGTTCGCCAAACACGCGGCGTACAAATTTTTCGTTGACCGGTTCCGGTTGCGACAGGATAAAGTCTTGCAAAGACTTGCCGCGTTCGTACTGCATCACCATGTAAACGGTGTTGTTTTCCCTGAAGAAATTAATCACGCGTACGATATTTTTATGATCAATTTTGGCTAGTGCCAGGCCTTCTTCAAAAAAGCATTTCAGGCCGTGTTTAAAGGTGGCGGCATCGTCATCTGAGCCCAGTAGCACAGTGGCGCCATCTTCACGCAAAGCCAGGCCAGTGGGCATATATTCTTTAATGGCGACGATATTCTTGTTCATATCTTGTGCCAGGTACACAAAACTAAAACCACCGGTGCTGAGCACGCGCGTGATGATATAGTCTTGCAGAATATAGCCAACAGGCAAAGATTGGTTTTTAAGTGTGGCCATTTAGTATCGGTGTAGCGTCAATGTCGCGTGCGAAACCTAGTTTTGTTAATAAGAATTTAAATCTTTAAACAACTAATTCTCGCATTCTCGCATAAAAAACACGTTAAATCATAGGGGTTTGATACAATTATCACAAATTACTTTAAGAGTACAACCATGATATTAAGCATGACAGGCTACGCGTCGCAAGAATACAACACCAAACAAGGTGTTTTAATGATTGAATGCCGCTCGGTAAACCATCGTTATCTAGAATTACAGCTTAAATTAGATGACAATCTACGTGTGTTTGAAGCCACAGCGCGCGAACTGATTCAGGCCAAACTGGGGCGCGGCAAAGTCGATATCCGCATGAGCATGATGCGCGAATCGGGCGTGGACAGCGTGCCACAGCTCAACCATACCGTGTTGCAACAGATCGCAGAAAGTGCAAAAACCGCCGCACAATATTTTCCGCATACACAACCGGTGAACATGCTGGATATTCTACGCATGCCGGGGGTGATGATGTCGGAAGCGCTGGATATCGACGCGCTGGAGGCGGATTTTAAACAGGTGCTGAACCAGGTATTGCAACATTTAATCGACGCACGTGCGCGTGAAGGTGAAAAATTAAAAGCGGTAATTTTGGATCGATTGCAGCAAATTGAGCATCATGTCAGCGTCGTAAAGCCAATGATGCCTGCCTTGATCAAGCAATACCAGGCAAAACTAAGCGCCAAGTTGCATGAGGCAACCAATAGCCACGACGATGAGCGTATTCGCCAGGAAATAGTGATGTATGCGCAACGCATTGATGTAGATGAGGAATTGTCGCGCCTGGATTCACATATTTCTGAAGTGAAGCGTATTCTGCAAGCGGGTGGAGCGGTTGGTAAGCGCCTGGATTTTTTAATGCAGGAAATGAATCGCGAAGCCAATACTTTGGGCTCAAAATCGGTAGCAGTTGAAACCAGCCAGATTTCGATGGAGCTAAAAGTGCTGATAGAGCAAATGCGTGAACAGATTCAAAATATTGAATAGTGCCAATATAAACATAGCTTTGCGCAACATGCACTAATCTGTTGCGCGCATCTAAAAAACCGCTTTTTAAGTGCACTGTTTATGTGCACATTTTTTACGCCTATATAAAGAATTACCATAAAGTATTGTTTTTAAATAAATAATAATCTGGCATACGCCTTGCATGAGTCATAATAAGTCTTTAAAGTTAATCTAAGCTTTAGATGAGTTTTAATTTAAAGAATGTAATCATGCAAAAATCTCCACAATCGTTTTTTGACGAAATGCAGCTAGATGCATCCAAGCTAGATGATAAGCATGTACGCCACATTTATACGGCTTATCAGGATTGGCTAAAAGATATTCCGCACCATCAGTTGGAAAGTAAGCGACAGGAGGCAGAACTGCTGTTCCGCCGTGTCGGTATTACTTTTAACGTCTATGGCGAGGCAGATGGGGCAGAGCGCTTGATCCCTTTTGATGTGATTCCGCGTTTGATCTCCGGCAAAGAATGGTCAAAATTATCGGCCGGGGCGATTCAACGCGTCAAAGCCTTAAATATGTTTTTGCATGATATCTACCACAAGCAGGAAATCATCCAAGCGGGTATTGTGCCGGCCAGTATCCTGGCCAATAGCCAGTATCGCCCGGAAATGTTTGGCGTAGACGTACCCAACCAGATCTATGCTCATATTGCTGGGATCGACCTGGTCCGCACCAGCGAATCTCAATTCTATGTGCTGGAAGACAATCTGCGTACGCCGTCAGGCGTGTCGTATATGCTGGAAGACCGCAAAATGATGATGCGGCTTTTCCCGGAATTATTCCGCCGTTACCATATCGCGCCTGTGGACCACTATCCGCAGGTATTGCTGAAGAATTTAAGGGCTGTTGCGCAACCAGGGATATTGGAGCCAACGGTGGTATTGCTATCGCCTGGTGCGTACAACAGCGCCTATTTTGAGCATGCATTTATTGCCCAGCAAATGGGCATCGAGCTGGTAGAAGGGCCTGACCTGTTTGTGCGCAATAACGCTGTCTACATGCGCACCACGCAAGGCCCGCAAAAAGTCGATGTGATTTACAGGCGTATTGATGACGATTATATCGACCCATTGGTGTTTAATGCCGATTCGATGCTGGGTGTACCCGGCTTGCTTTCGGTGTACCGCAATGGTGGCGTGACGCTGGCCAATGCCGTAGGTACTGGCGTGGCAGACGATAAAGCCACATATATTTATGTGCCTGAAATGATCAGGTTCTACCTGGGTGAAGAGCCATTGTTAGAAAACGTGCCGACCTATGAATTGAGCAAAGAGGCCGATCTGCAATACACCTTGGCGCATCTGCATGAGCTGGTGGTAAAAGAGGTGCAAGGCTCAGGCGGCTACGGCATGCTGGTGGGCCCGGCATCCACCAAAAAAGAGATTGAAGAGTTCAGGTTACGCATCCTGTCCAAACCCGCCAACTATATTGCGCAGCCGACATTGGCATTATCGACTTGCCCAACACTTGTTGAAGCGGGTATTGCGCCGCGCCATGTGGATCTGCGGCCATTTGTGCTATCGGGCAAAACCGTGACATTAGTGCCGGGCGCTTTGTGTCGCGTTGCATTAAAAGAAGGCTCGCTGGTAGTGAACTCATCGCAAGGCGGCGGTACCAAAGACACTTGGGTGCTTGAAGATGATGAAGAACTAGAAGCGCTGAACCTTGAAGCTCAAAGCAACCAGGAAACACAACACAGCCATGAAACCAAACTCAATGCGAAAACTAAAAACAGCAAAGTAGAAACCGTATGTTAAGCCGAACCGCCGATCACCTGTACTGGATGGCGCGCTATATTGAGCGTGCAGAAAACATGGCGCGCGTATTGGAAGTCACTTACAGCATGTCGCTGGTGCCAAATGCCGCGCAAAGTGAAGCCGCGCTCTGGCTGCCGGCATTAGAAATATCCGGTAATGTGGATGCTTATGAAGAGGAATATGGCGATGTAAACGCAGCAGACGTGATTTATTATTTATCCATGGATGCGGACAATCCATCCAGTATTTATAACGCACTACGTAACGCCCGCGAAAATGCACGCGCCGTGCGGGTGGCGATGACCTCTGAAACCTGGGAAAACATCAATGCGCTATGGCTGGAATTTGCCCAGTTTATCGGCCAGGACCTAGCCAAGAATGGACTGCGTGAATTCTGCGATTGGGTCAAAGCGCGATCACATTTATTCCGGGGTGTATGTTTTGGCACCATGTTGCGCGATGATGCTTTTAGTTTTGTGCGACTGGGTACCTTTATTGAGCGTGCCGATAATACTGCGCGTTTATTAGACGTGAAATACCACCTTTTGCTGCCGGAAGAGGAAGAGATTGGCGGCGCGGTGGATTATTACGAATGGAGTGCGGTATTGCGCTCGGTTTCGGCTTTCCAGGCCTACCAGAAAATATTCAGCGATACCATTGTGCCGTGGCGCGTAGCAGAGCTGCTGGTGCTCAGGCGCGATATGCCGCGCTCATTACACGCCTGCCTGGATGAGATATCCCCTATACTGGACCAGCTTTCAGGCGCGCGTCATACCGAATGCAGAAGACTTTCCGGCGAATTACATGCAAGATTGCGCTATGGCAAGATGCAGGATATTTTTCAGCATGGCTTGCATGAGTTTTTAAGTGATTTTATTGATTCAAACAATTTATTGGGCGCTGAAATCCAACGTGCTTTTTTAAGTATCAACGCTAGTTAACCTTTCAAGCCTAAGTAGATAATAAGCATTATGCGTCTCACTATCGAACATCATACCCAGTACGTTTACAGTTTGCCCGTTAACTATACGATTCAACAGCTAAGGCTGACGCCGCAAAGCGGTTTTGGCCAGCATGTGAAATACTGGGATATCAAGGTGCAAGGCCAATTGCATGCGTTTGAAGATGCGTTTGGTAATACCACACACACCCTGGTGGTCGATACACCACATACAGAATTAAGCGTGACTGTTTTAGGTGAGGTAGAAACAGGTGTTAATGATTACTCGCAAGAGCAACTTTTGCCACTCAATATTTTTATGCGCGATACGCCACTTACATTGGCAGATGCGGCGATTATTGAATTTTCGTCCCAATTTAAACATAAGCCAATTGATGATTTAATGCATGCGCTAGTGGAAAAAGTGGGCTATATTGCAGGCGCCACAGAAGTAAAAACCACGGCAATTGAGGCGTTTGCATTAGGTCAGGGCGTTTGCCAAGACCATGCCCATGTGTTTATCGCCTGCTGCCGCAGCCTGGGTTATCCGGCGCGTTATGTCAGCGGTTATTTGTTTACACAAGACGGAAGCTTGATGCAAAGCCATGCCTGGGTGGATGTATGGTTCGATAGTGCCTGGCAAAGTGTGGATGTATCCAACGGTTGCCGCGCGGGTGAGACCTATGTGCGCTTGGCAACAGGCCTTGATTACCGCACCGCCAGCCCGGTCACCGGCATGCGCTCTGGCGGCGGCATAGAAGGCATGGCAACCAGTGTGGTAGTTAACCAGGCAGGGGTGCCGATTCACCAGCAACACAAAATGAATCAGTTGGAATTATTAAAAGCGGCCCAATCCATGCAACAGGCTCAGCAATGACCAGCAATTCACTCAACTTTGAACGCCACGGCGATAAGGAAAATTCGGCTTTTTTTGAAGAGAATTTGATCCGCCTGCTGGATGAGCGCGATAAGCTGGGTTTGACCGACATGATTCACGAAATCGATGCCTTGATGATTTCGGTAGACCCGGAGCATTCCATTAAATACATCGCAGAGCTGGCACTGATGACGCCATACCATTACCTGGTGACGCTGGAAACCGAACAGCATTTGACGCATATATTGCGTATCGATCTGGAATCACCGGATATTTTGCTGCGTGAAGTCAAAGACCCCAACTTGCGCGGCATATTCAGGAGCTTGAACGAAGTCTACCCGGTTGGTGCCAAAAAACCGAATAGCCGCTATATGGGCGAGATTATCCGCGTCACCGACCTGCATAGCGTGGTTAAGCTGCAGGAGCAGCGTGAGTTCCGGTTTTTCAATCAGGACGAAGTGCGTAAGCTGGAATTGCCGGGCAATATCGCCGTGAGCAAGCCATCGCCTTACACGCACAATATCGTGGCTTACCTGGAGCGTGAGCCGCAGGAAGCCAGAGTGTATGCCCTGGGTGTCAGTGTGATCCGCGCCGATGCGCAAGCGGCATACCTGGAGGCAAAAACGCTGCAAAATAATCTGGGCGTAGCGGATTTACTGTTGCCAATCGATCACCTTGCCACCCGCGTCTATAGCCAAAATCGCGAAGTGGCGATTCTGGAGTATCTGTCATGGTCCAGCTACTATTTTTGGGGTGCATATAATATCAAAGACCAGAATTCATCGACCAACGTCACCAAAAGCGCACATGCGATTCCGGAATCCAAAAGCCCGGCCAAAGTATTTACAGCTAACAATACGCCTTATTTTATTAACCATCTGGAACACCTGCCTTCGCCCACTGAGACTTTTGTGCGCAACTATGGGCCGCGTTTGCACCATATGGCGATTTCGGTAAAAGATGGCGAATATATGGGCAAAGAGAATATTGATTTTGTGGTGGATGCGATTGCCGAAAACGGTAAGGGCTTTTTACTGGATGTGATCGGCTCCAAAGAGCAGGGCCTAAAACAGATATTCTCCAACGCTTCTGAACATTCTTCTTTGATCATTGAGTATGTGCAGCGCTATGGCAGTTTCGATGGCTTTTTCACGCAGGAAAACGTGGCAAAATTAACCGAAGCAGCAGGATTTATGTAGGGCTTTTATTTGAAAAATGCACGGATCATTGAATAATTCCGTCATCAGCGATTAGCCAAAAATGGTATGATTTGTCTTTCGCAAACTTCTGTATTCTCATCATCATCATGACATATTGCGTTGGTTTATTATTAGAGCAAGGCCTGGTTTTCGCATCCGATACCCGTACCAACGCAGGGGTAGACCAAGTGGCAATTTCCCCCAAAATGCATCTGTTTGAAGTGAAAAACGAGCGCGTGATTGTATTGTTAACCGCGGGCAATCTGGCGATTACGCAAGCTGTTGTGAATACACTACGCTTGAATATCAACAATGCACAGGATAGTAAGCACTTACATAATGTTGAAAGTATGTTTGAAGCAGCCAGCCTGGTTGGGCACGCCCTGCGCGCTACATATGAGCAGGAAGGTGAGCATTTTAAAAGTCATAAAATAGACTTTAATGCGAGTATTTTAATTGGCGGCCAGATCAAGGGTGAAAAGCCGCGCCTGTTTAATGTGTATGCGGCAGGTAATTTTATTGAAACCTGCGCCGAAACGCCTTATTTCCAGATTGGCGAAACCAAATACGGCAAGCCCATCATAGACCGTGTGGTCAAATACAATACCGATATCATGGACGCAGTAAAATGCCTGTTGATTTCGTTTGATTCTACGATACGCAGCAATGTGTCGGTTGCCGCACCTATCGATTTGCTGATCTATCGTGCAGATAGCCTGCATGCCGACTGTAAACAGCGTATTGCAGAGTCTGACCCCTATTATTCAAAAGTAAGGCAGGGCTGGGGTGCTGGGCTGAAAGAAGTCTTTTCTGCCTTACCAAGCCCGGATTGGTGTTAAAACATGACATTAAGCATGATATTAAATCAGGTAGCAGGTAATCTTTTTATTATTACCGCACCTTCTGGCGCAGGCAAAACCAGCCTGGTTAAATCGATTCTGATGCACGATGCGCAGATAAAGTTATCCGTTTCCCACACCACGCGCACGCCGCGGGTGGGCGAAGAAAACGGTGTGCATTATCATTTTGTGAATGAATCGCAGTTTGTGGGTATTTTAAATGAAGGTGGTTTTTTAGAAAGTGCCGATGTGCACGGCGCCAAATACGGCACATCGCAAGCGGCAGTCGATAGGGCGCTGCAGGCGGGTTATGACGTTATTTTAGAAATTGATTGGCAGGGTGCCGCGCAAGTACGCGAGATTTACCCGCAGGCTATCAGCATTTTTATATTGCCACCTTCGGTAGAAACGCTGGAGCAGCGCCTTAATAATCGTGGCCAAGATAGTATTGAAGTGATTAATCAGCGCGTTGCGGCAGCGCGTGAGGAAATGAGCCATGTGGTCGAGTTTGATTATGTTACAATCAATGATAATTTCGATGTGGCTTTACAAGACTTAATGGCGATTATTCGGGCAAATAGGCTGAAATCCGCATCACAACTACAGCGCTATGCTGCACTTGTTCAAAAGCTAACCTGATTGAACGATTATCTGGCTTCAATCAAGCCAGGTAAGACATTAAATCGGCTGAACAATTAACCTGATTCAGCAGTCGAATTTGTTCGGGCTGCACAATTTATTTTAAGGATTAAAAATGGCACGTATTACAGTAGATGATTGTTTAGAAAAAATCCCAAACCGCTTTCAATTAACGTTAGTAGCCGCCTACCGCGCGCGCCAATTGGCAAACGGATCGGATCCATACGTGCACAGTACAGGCCAGAAAGATAAACCAACCGTGCTGGCATTGCGCGAAATCGCAGCGGGCAAGGTCGGTTTGGAAATTCTAAATCGCACGCACCCTTAATTATTCAAGACCTTAACATGTATAGCGATGCCCAAAACTGCAACCAAATTAGGCATTAACAAACAGTCAAACGACACTTTTCAACCTGCCGAGCAAAACCTGTTGCCGGCAGATTCTGAAACTTCACAGCTTACCCTTTTACTCAAAGAGTATTTTAGCCAGGCCGACATTGAACAAGTGTGGGCAGCTTACCGCTATGCCTATGTTGCGCACGATGGCCAGACGCGCAAAACGGGCGAGCCTTATATCACCCATCCTGTTTCCGTTGCCTGCATTTTAGCCAAACTGCATCTGGATTTGCCCACTTTGCTGGCGGCCTTGCTGCATGACGTGGTGGAAGACACCGGTGTTTCGGTGGAAGAAATCGCCGAATTGTTTGGCAAGCAGGTGGGTATTTTGGTTGATGGCCTAACCAAGCTGGATAAGATTGAGTTTCAAAGTGCCACCCAGGCGCAGGCTGAAAATTTCCGCAAAATGTTATTGGCCATGAGCCAGGACGTGCGCGTGATTCTGGTGAAGCTGGCCGATAGATTGCATAATATGCAGACGCTGGAATCCATGCGGCCAGAGAAGCAAAAACGCATCGCGCGCGAAACCTTGGAAATCTATGCGCCAATCGCCAATCGGCTTGGGCTTAACCTGATCTATCAAGAACTTGAAGACCTAAGCTTCAAATATCTGTACCCCATGCGCTATCGCGTGCTGTCAAAAGCCATTAAAGTTGCCCGTGGCAATCGCAAGGAAGTCATCGCCAAAATCCTGGATGCGATTAAAGGGCGTTTAAATGAAGTACAAATCGAAGCCGATGTAAAAGGCCGCCAAAAACATTTGTATAGCGTGTATCGAAAAATGGCCAGCAAAGGCAGCTCGCTAGAGCAAATCCACGATATCTACGGCTTTAGGATATTGGTG
The DNA here is from genome assembly GCA_040387035.1 of Pseudomonadota bacterium. Taxonomy (GTDB): domain Bacteria; phylum Pseudomonadota; class Gammaproteobacteria; order Burkholderiales; family Methylophilaceae; genus Methylotenera_A. The sequence goes on from JAZKEN010000026.1 coordinate 38,813, forward strand.
AAAGATATGGCGCAGTGCTATTTGACCTTAGGTCATCTGCATGCCTTGTACAAACCGATTCCCGGTAAATTCAAAGACTATATCGCCATACCCAAGGCCAACGGCTATCAGTCTTTGCATACCACTTTGTTTGGCCCTTTTGGCACGCCGATTGAGGTGCAGATCCGCAGTGAGCAAATGCATAGCGTGGCCAATGCCGGTGTCGCCGCGCACTGGATGTATAAAACTTCCGATGCCAACCTAACCGCATTGCAGCAGCAAACGCACCAATGGTTGCAACGCTTGTTGGAAATCCAGACAGAGTCAGAAGACAGCTACGAATTCCTGGAGCACTTCAAGGTCGATCTTTTCCCTGATGAGGTGTATGTGTTTACGCCCAAAGGCAAGATTCTGGCCCTGCCGCGCGGCTCTACCGCGGTGGATTTTGCCTACGCGGTGCATACCGATGTGGGCAATAGTTGTGTGGCGGTTAAGATCAATAACGAATTAGCGCCATTGCGCGCCGAAATGCGTAACGGCGACCATGTGGAAATCATCACCGCGGCGCTGGCGAAACCGAATCCGGCCTGGCTGAATTATGTGGTCACCGGTAAGGCGCGCTCGCATATCCGCCACTATCTAAAAACCATACAAGTATCAGAATCAGCACACTTGGGTGAGCGTTTGCTTAACCTGGCCTTGCGCGCTTTGCATATCGAACCAAGCGCGATTACCGATAAGCAATGGCAAAAAGTCATGAGCGATTATGGCGCCAAACATAAAAATGATATTTTGGCGGATATCGGTTTGGGCAAGCGCGTCAGCCTGATGGTAGCGCATCAGCTATTAGCCAATAATCAAGATTCACATAGCGAAGACAATGGTAAAACCAAGGTGTTCAAGCCGCTGGATATCATTACCATTCGCGGCTCAGAGGGCATGGCCGTGCAGTTCGCGCAGTGCTGCACACCAATTCCGGGTGACCCGATTCTAGGTTTTATCAACAAGGAAAAAGGCCTGATTATTCATACCCATGATTGCGCCACGGTGGCTAAGTTTAAGCTGGACCCCGATAAATGGCTGGATGTGGAGTGGGATCCGGACAATGAAAAATTGTTTAAAGTGAATGTGCGCATGGTAGTGGCCAATGAGCGCGGCATGCTGGCGAAAATCGCCGCTGGTATCTCAGAGGCAGGCGCTAACATCGATAATGTCAGCGTAGAAGATTCGGATGGCAGCCAGTATTCCAATGTGAATTTTATGGTGCAAGTACGTAATCGTGTCCATCTGGCCGATTTGATGCGCAATTTACGCAAGATTCCCGATGTGGTGCGCATCAATCGCGTCAAAGGCGGTAATTCAGAAAATAGAATTCAATAAGCCTTCTGATTGTTGGGTATGACCAAACTCACAGAAAACAAGGCTTTTTCAAAACCGCTGATTGCCAACTTATTCAAGCTTGGCATCTCAAGCATTCAAGATTTATTACTGCATCTTCCGTTACGCTATATGGATGAAACGCGCATTACCGCTGTGCGCGATTTAAGGCTAGGCGACACGGCGCAAGTAGAAGGCGAAATCGTGCATTGTGAGGTAAGCTATAAGCCGCGCAAAGCCTTGATCGCGCGTATTGAAGATGCCAG
>JAZKEN010000027.1:0-11094 GCA_040387035.1 Pseudomonadota bacterium
CCCTTCATAGCCGATTGTTGGCAATAGAATATGGCGGCTATAACGTAAAAGCTGGCTGTCGTTCACTTAAGGTAGGCGCCCCGCTGCAACCATGCGATTCATTAATATACTTGGTGAAACCCATGTTGCCAAATCATCGTAAGGGTTGGCTGCATTCGCTGTAAAGTCTCTATTCACGTAGGTAGCATCTCCATCTGTATTTTCTATTTGATCTACCCCAACGACCGGCACTAAAGCACCGTTTTCACCCAATGAAAGTACGATAGCTGGTATGTTTATCGCTATTATGTTTCCACCTGCTGCATTTAGTACGGTGATATCACCTGTTGAGGCTAAAGCAAATCCAAAATTAGCATTTGCAAAGTCTTGCGTCACACGATACACAAACTGATTGTTCCAACTATCAGTACCAGTTAAGCCCAAATCACTGAAAGGCAATCGACCGACGACATTAGTGCAAACTGCTCCAGCCCGGTTTTCAATTCCATCACCATTGGTGTCTGGGCAGGGCAGAAAAGGCCTGCCATCCAGTGCGCTATGGCTCAATGCATAGCCTAAAAGCGCTTCCCTGATTTCATTTAATTGCGATCTTGTTTCACTATTGTTTCTTAACGCCAATTGAGCGGCCAATGGTGTCAAAAATGCCGTCAACAATAAACCAACAATCACCAATACAATGGCTAATTCAACTAGCGTAAAACCTTGCTTGTTCTGCATGCTGTTTTTCATCACATTATTTCGCTTCAGGGTGCCACTATCAACATCTGGTCATTATAATTGTTTGTGAGTAAAGTGCTGCTAGCATCAAACACAAAGTCTGTATCTGCATTCTCGATACTATCAAGATAATTAGCTGGATTGGGCGAAGGCCTGACCTGACCAAGGCTAGGTATAATCGCACCTGTAGAGATAAGTAATGCATCTACGTTTGCCTGTGCTCCCACCTGAATGCCCCCCAAACCACAACCTGGAACGCTAAAAGTGCAGTCATTTGATATCACGTAATACATAAAATCCTGCCATCGACTTTCAGTGAACCACACGGGCAAATTGTTCAAACCATTTTTAGGGTGTGAGCAAGCGCTGAGTATATTATTGATAGGCAAGCCACCTTGCAATGCTCCCTCATCACACACATTGTTTACATCACCCAACACTGCAGCATAGGGATAAAACCTGTCGGCTGGATTTACCGAACTAGCTAGATAATAGGCACTCAATCTGTTTGCTACCTCTCTAACCGCGCGTTTATTCAAGGCAAGCATTAATTCATCAATCGTGATGTAAATCAACTTGTCGTTATACTGGTATGGCTGCAGATAAAGCGCATGAGCAGCTGAAATATGGCGCATATCATCACCAATAATAAAATCTTCATTGGCTATCGCATAATCTGCATTTGAAAAAGTAACACCAGCGATTGTAATATTGTCTAAATAAGCATTTGCCTGTGCCAAACCACCTGAACGGTCTTGTGCGCCAACTGGCGACCCGGGAGCAATCACAACAGCGGCAACACGGTTAGAAATAATTTGCCCGTTCTTGTCGCGCACAATTAACCATGGCACCGTTGGTGAGTTCGCAATCGCAGGATTAATAATCAGTCCACCAGGCGCTACCGATGTTCTTACCAGATTTCTAGACACGGCATACCATAAACGCTCGCCGGATCCATCTAACAAATCTGCAAACACGCCATAATCGTTATCCCCAACACAAGGTGGCGTTTGCGCGACATGAGGTAATTTGCCTAATAACAGTCCAAATGCTGGAGCAGCATTAGTACAGTCACTATTTCCATCATAATTGCCATCATTAGCACGATCGGGAAATGGAAACATACCTGGATATTTAGGGTGTGCGACAGACCACCCTATCAGGGCATCTTTGGCCTGTGCCAAAACAGCAGCGGTATTTTTATCGCGTTGGATTGTAATCTCAGAGGAATTCAATTTTTTTATCGTATAGACAGTGACTATCAGTGCAATCAAAAAAACCATTACCAGTAATGTATATCCTTGTTGGCTATGGCGCCTCTTCATCGCCTATCCTGCCATTTTGTATTGCGTAGCTTCTCGCTTCACGCACCCGGTTATTTTCTGGGTCATACACCTGCCCTGCTTTTAAGGTCAAGCGCCGTCCATTGGCGGGCAGCCTAAGTGGAATGCGGTTGCTGTTTTCTGGCAGGCTACCGACTTGTACATCTTTATTACCAGAATTTTCTTGCATGGCTTGATTGTTGATCCACACCGTGCCCTGTTTGCCATCGCTACGCTTAACGTAGCCCTGCATATTAATGGCCTCTGGTAATACCACAGGCACTGGTTCTGCTTGCTGCAATGGCTCTTGTGCAGGAGCAAGCACAATCACTTTTTTGGTTTGGCGCAAATAGTTGAGGGTGCTGCGCTCTGCGGGTGAACTAAACAGGCGGCCCATCGGTTGGGCGGCTTGCGCTATTGGCAGCAGCACCACTTGGCTAGCAATAAAAACGCATAATGCAAAAAATCTCATCACAAGGCCCCCGTTGGTAGTTCATTAGTGAGCTGCGGGTCGCGCAAGGTTAACCAGTCAATTTCACATGCGGCTTTTAAGTTGGCGCTCACCGTTCTGACATTAATGCTTGCGCCAATGGGTCGGCTAATCACACACTCGCGCACAATAAATGGGCTTGTTTGCTCTTGCAAGCCGTCTAAAAGCGTCAGCAAATCACCTTCATGCAGCATATCCAGATCCAGTTTCATCACCGAACGGTGCAGGGCAAAATTACCTAAATTAGCCAAAAAAGGTGTTCTGTAATTTTCTTGCAAACCAATGCTGTAATCAATGCTAAACAATTTATGTTGATGGTGAATCTGGCGCAAGGTTTCTATCCATTCAATGCGACGCTCTTCGCCAACAAAGCCGCTGGCTAGCAAATTGTTATAGGCCGGCAAGTACTGGGTAATGGTTTCTTTTTCCAGCCCCGAAGATTGGTATTTTTGTCGCGCTTGATTCAACAAATTTTGCTGGGTGCTGAGCGCTGTTTTGTTTTCTTGGCGATATTGATCCGCCAGGCTGATTAATATTCCCGCAAATACAAAAGCCGCGCCCAAACCAATAATGGGATACCTTAGCTTACGCCAATCTTGTTGGGTCATGCTCATAAGGCGTTCTCCGCAGTATTCAATGCGGCATTTGTAACGTTGGTTGCTTGTGGTTTCAATACGATTTTAAGCTTAAAAATGGCAGGCGGACGTTCTGTTGCTGTTTCATCGGTCGTGCTGCCTTGCAAATTGGCCAGCGAGCTCACATTAACCGGCTCTTGCAAAATAGTCACCGTTTCTACTGTGGGGTTAGACTTTAAAGTATTAACAAACTGGCTCACCGTATTAAGCGCGGCGCGGTAATCGCCAGTAAAGCCTTTAATTTCCGCATTAACAAACCCGACTTGAACCAGTTTTGTTGGGTCTGCAGTTGGGCTTTGGTTATACGGCTGATTGGCCGGCATAATCGAATTAGCCGCTTCATCCACAACGTCAGGCGTGGTACTTAGCAACCAGCGCATTCTATTGAGGTTGATTTCAGGTGCGGTTTCGCATGCCGCACTTAAAATCTGCATAAACTGTGCAGGGGTTTGGCTATTGGCTTGAATGGTTTGCGCTAAATCGACCGCTACTTTTAGTTCGGCACTGGGGATGGGCGTACTGGGAAAGTTTTTGGCAACCTCATCGTATAAACGTTGCTGCTGCTGCGTTTGCGCTGCAACTAAGTCCAATTGATTATGTTGCTGCCTGCCCTGCCACGCATAAAACCCGGCCAAGCCAATACCCAACACGGCAACTGCCGCTGTGGCCATGTATAAAATGCGGCAAGTGTTGTTCAAGCTATGAATTTTGCTGTAGGTTTGCGGTGCCAGGTTATCGGGCACATTGCCGTTTGCCAGCAACTGCATATGCAATAATTCCGGATGCGGCTTGATTAGGCTTTCTGCCAGATTAATATTTTTTGCATAGGCCAAAATATCAACCGTTTTACATTCCAGGCCCTGATCCTGGCTGATGCTTTTTGCGATTTCATGATGCGAATTATCCAGCGCCGGTAGCACCATTTGCAGTGGTGTTTCACCGTTAATCAAACGCTGACTCATTAAGTAAAGTCGCGTTTTTTCAATCTCAACCAGGTAAAAATAGGCCAGCTGATTGGGCTTCACGTCCACCATTGGCACCAAACGGCTCATACGAATGCGGCCATTGTGTAAATAAGTTTGCCTGAAGCCAGACGGCAATTGCTCGCATAACAGAATATGCGGCGCCATCAATTTCATTTGGCGCACCATCACCTGGCTCATCATGGGCAACAAATACACGCCCACCAGCGGGGATTGATTGGCTTGAATAACGTCTAGCCAGCCTTGAAGCGAATCGGCATTGCTCAGCGCGACAAATAAAAAATTATCATCTTTGCGCTTATCGGGACTGCGATTAATAAAATGTGCGGCACGGAAAGTGCTGTTACGGTTAAACTGGTTGAGCTTACGGTCAATAATCTCGCGACGGGCGCGGCCAGCCGTATGTGGCAGGCTTTCTAGCTTGTAGTCTTCTTCAACCGCATCGACAATCAAATAGATATTGGTATCGGCTTGTTTGGCTAAGTATTCGCTAAAAGCCGTGTAATCTTCATCCACACTATTAAAAACCGCATAACTTTGCAGCTTTGTGCCATGCCAGATACCAGCGGTCAGGCTGTTATTATTGGCACAGAGGATGAGTTTTTTAGCGCTACTTAGCATGCGTATCTAGTTCTATTTAAAGTTTCATTTTACTGAATGAATCGTACACGGGGCCCAGCACAGAAACCATGATAAACGCCAGTATCAACCCCAATATAACCGTTAATGCCGGCTCTAACAATTTCAACATTTTCTGCATCAGCTCGTTGACATCCCGATCGTAAAAATAACTGATGTTTAACAATGATTTATCCAACGCACCTGTGCTTTCACCCACTTTAATCATGCGTACCACCAAAGGCGGAAACAATCCTGCGTTGTGAAAACTTTCCGACATGCTATCACCCGCATTAATTTGCGCATGCGCACGGCTTAACGCATCGGCAATCACACGATTACCCACTATTTTTTCACAGGTTTTTATGGCCTGCAAAATAGGAATACCGGTTTGATACATCAAGGCAAAGTAGCGCGCAAAACGCGCCATGATGATTTTATGCAAAATATCACCCGTCAGCGGCAATTTCAGCTTAAGGTAATCAAACCGATAGCGCGCCTCTGCACTTTGCTTGACATAAGCCACGCCCCCGGCGGCCAGTACCAGCGGCACGGTAATAAACAACCACCAGTAGTCAACAAACGCGTTGGAAATAAAAATCAGGATGCGTGTATTTAATGGCAACTCTTGACCCAAGCTATTTAAAAACTTCACCATTTCCGGCACCAGGTACACCATTAAAAAAGTCACCGCTGCCATTACCACAACCAATACAAATAGCGGGTAAGCCAATAGTTTTTTAGTTTGGCCCATCAACTCATCCTGCCATTTCAATGTATTGGATAAATTATCGAATACAGCCGGCAATTGCCCGGTTTGCTCGCCCGCGCCAACCAAATTGACAAATACCTCATCAAACACATCAGGGTGCTCGGCCAATGCCTGGCTAAGCATTTTTCCACCCTCCACTTCACCAGCAATCGAACCTAGCACTTTTTGGAAATACAGATTTTGCGTGCTTTCGCGCAAATCATTCAGGCCTTCCAATATGGGCACGCCAGCGCTGGTTAATTGCTCCAGCTGAAAACAAAACATCACCAGGTCGCGATTGCTGACTCTATTTTTGGCAAAGGTGTTACTGGATTTAGCGCTTGACCGGAACGTGATTAAATCCAGGCCCATGCGCTCCAGGCGCAGCTCTAGATCCACTTCGTTCAATGCATCAATCTGGCCTTGCGCGTGGCGTCCAGTCTGGTCGATTGCCCTGTAATTAAAGGTGGCCACGATGTACTACTGGGTTAGTCGAGCAGTTAAATCAATCACGCGCATCACTTCATCGATGCTGGTGTAGCCTTCTAGAATGCGACGCACGCCGTCATCTGCCAAGGTGGTAAAACCCTTATCCAGCGCCATTTTACGTAGCTCATCCAAATGGGCGCGCCGCGCAATCAGCGAATCCATTTCGCTATCGATGCGCAATAGTTCTAAAATCGCCATGCGGCCACGATAGCCTGTTTGGTTACAGCGTTTGCAACCCTTGTGTTTGTAGATTTGGATTGCTTCGTTACGCTTAACGCCCAATATTTTGCGCTCTTCATCTGTGGGCTTAACAGGCTCTTTGCATTGTGGGCATAGCACACGCACCAAACGCTGCGCGACAACGCCAATAATATTGCCCGCCATAATATCGGGTGAAATACCGATATCGGTCAAGCGCGGAAACGCGCCTAATGCCGAGTTGGTGTGCAAGGTACTAAACACCTGGTGACCGGTCATCGCAGCGCGGAACGCCATGGTGGCGGTATCCTGGTCACGAATTTCACCCACCAGGATGATATCCGGATCTTGCCGCATAATGGAACGGATACCATTGGCAAAATCCACTTTATTCACTTCTGCCACCGAAGTTTGCCGCATCATGCTCACCGGGTATTCAACCGGGTCCTCCAGCGTCATGATATTCACGGTTTCATCATTCAAATGAGACAGCAGTGAGTACAGCGTTGTGGTTTTACCGCTACCGGTTGGACCTGTTACCACCAGGATGCCCTCTGGTCGTGTCATCATGAGTTTTAATTGCGCCAGGGTGCTGCTGCGTAAACCCATGCGTTCTAGTGGAATAATGGATTTTTCACGGTCCAGCACACGCAGAACGATATTTTCACCATGAATAGTCGGGTGTGTGGACACCCTGAAATCGATGGGGCGGCCGCACAGGTTCATGTTCAAACGGCCATCTTGTGGCGAACGTGTTTCAGCGATATCCATACCGGAAATCACTTTTAAGCGCACGGCAATACCAGGCCAATAGCTTTTGTGGATACTGCGCACTTGCTGCAACACGCCGTCGATGCGGTACCTGATGCGTAAAAAAGCAAATTCCGGCTCAAAGTGGATATCAGACGCGGCGCGTTTTACCGCATCCATCAGCAATGCACCCACTAGCCGCACCACTGGTTGTGTGTATTCATCGCCATCCGCAGTTAAGCTTTGGTAGTCAATTTCGCCCGTTTCAATTTCACGCAGAATGCCGTCAACGGATAGCTCATAACCGTAAAACTGGTCGATATGCTCTTCTAGTTGCGCCTCAGCGGCCATCACAGGTTTAAGCTGGATCTGCCCGCCCAGCATCGCGCGCAACTGGTCTAGCGCCACCACGTTAAACATGTCCGCCATCGCCACAATCATGGTTTTGGTGGCGTCTTCATAAGCTACCGGCAATAAATGGTAGCGTCTCGAAAAGTCCTCCGGCACCATCCGCAAGGCATCATTATCGGCAACCACTGAACTTAAATCGATACTTTCCTGGCCAATGGTGTGCGCAACCAGATCGCGCACCATGCTTTCAGATACAAACCCTAAACGCACCAACTGACGGCCTAGCGGGATATTGTTTTGCTCTTGCTCAATCAAGGCAATGCGCAGCTGGTCTTGACTGATCAAGCCCTGCTGCATCATCAGCTCGCCTAAGCGCAATTTACGTCTATGTTCTACCATAAGTTAAATTTGAACCATTATTATTAATTTTGTTGTCATCTTTGTTTATTGAATCGCGGCAATTCTTGCTTCTAAAGCCAATTTGTCAATATTTGAAGCGTTTGCCTGGCTCAGCTGTAATGCGCGCTGGTAATAAGGCAAAGCTAGTTTTGGCTTACCCAATTGGTCCAGGCTAATCGCCAGATTAAAGGCATTATCCGCACATGGATTAAGGCGGTACGCATCAAAATACGCCTGCTGCGCGTCAGACCATTGGTTTGAGTCAGCATAGTAATTACCCAATGTGGCGTGCAAACCTGCATCATCCGGCTGTTTAGCCAGCATGTTTTTAATACGGCTTTCACTGTTAACGTCATTTGGTGCTTGATTATCCAAATGAGCCACCAAATTAAAACCCAGCGCAATACTATTTTTTGGCTCTAATTCCAGCACTTTGCCGTACCAGCCATTTGCATCTTGCAAGCGGCCCTGCCTTTGCGCAATTGCACCCAAGCCCAATAAAGCATCTACATTGCGCACATCGCGTTGCAACACTTGTTTATACAGCTTGATTGCCTCAGTATCGTTACCCGCGTTATAAGCATCGTAAGCACGCATCAAAACAGGGTTTACGCTGGCTTGCTCCGTGTTTTTCGAGACTTGAATCGATGCGCTTTTTGAAGCTATTTGCACAAGGTTAGTCTTATTTGAATCACCAACATAGCTGGATTCACGCTGTTTTGACTGTGTTAAATTCTGGCTTTCAGCATCGCGAGTATCAAAAGCTTTTTCATTTTGCGCTAAACGCAAGCTGTTGATTGCCGCCATTGCTTTTGCTAATTTTTGGGGTTCGACCGGCGAAGCTTCTGGATTATTTCGAGTAGCTGCAGGTTCAGCAACAACTTTTTCGGCATCAATATTTGTAGAAACTGCACCGCTACTTTGATTCAATGCCACTGTTTCGGCTGGCTGGGCTTGTACTGTTTGGGGCGTAGCAACCGGTACCAGCGGGCGCTTTGCCAAAAATGTTAAATCAGAGCCGCTATCTGCCAGATGGTAAAAGTAGGCGCCGATTGCCGACAAAACAATTACTCCAACGCCAACTATAAAAGCTATTTTAGAGTTTTGATGATTGGCTTCAATGCGTTTTGCTGCAAACACATTGGCTGCATTTGTCTTGCTGGCGTTTATATTGTCAGCAGCGACATTCGCCATATTGCTAGTACCGGGGGTAAAAACCTTGCTTGGCAGTGGCACAGCCGCTTCAGCTTGCCTGACATGTGTTTGTTCACTGTTTTGTGGCTGATATTGAATGTTCAGCGCTGGCTTAAAAGCAGTATCCGGTTTAATCTTAGGCGATAACTCCAGCTCTAAGGCCGTTGCCGCCGCCAACTTTTCTGATGCAGTAGTGCTTAATCCACGGCTTGGCTCATTAAGGGCTGGATTCAACGCTGCCGGCTGGCGCTTATGATGAGGGGGGGGAGCACTCTTTGCTTGCAGCGCAAGTTCTGCTTCAGATTGCTTTGCCTTTTGCTTGCCTTTAGCCGTTTGCGCCTCTTCCTGAGCTTTATCTAATGCTTTAATCAGTAAACTCATGATTAACCTGCCTGCCAGCTAACCACAGATCAATTCGCTTCTTCCAGCACGTTTTGCAACTGCTGTGCGGGAAGATACTGTTTGTAGCTCAGTAACTCATCACTTTCCAGACTGGCATTGGTGATGACAGTTGGGCGCAAGAAGATCACTAGCTCTGTTTTCTTAGTACTATCGTCTTTGCCTTTGAACACGACACCCAAACCCGGGATATCCGCAAGTCCGGGCACTTTGTCAGAGTTCCGCGCAATCACATCCTGCATCAAACCGCCCAGCACCGCTGTGTTACCGGAAGAAACCTGCAGCAATGATTCCATCTCACGGACCTGAATTTCGGGGATACCTTGATTATTAATCGCCGTGATATTCGGGTTAGGGTCCGGCACATAGCGAATCAGGCTTGAGATGGTTGGACGCACGTTAATGTTCACATTGCCGATATCACTAATCTGCGGCGTCACACTCATGACGATACCGACCGGCACGGTGTTTGGGGTGGTGGTTATGCTATTTAATGTGCCGCCCACGCTGCCGCCGATTGTGGATTGTTGCGCCTGCACCGTAAAATAAACCAAGTTATCGACCACTTTGAGTACAGCAGTTTGATTGTTCAGCACCATCAGTTTTGGGCTGGACAGCACTTTTGTGTCGCCAAATTGCTTAAGCAGGTTTATCGAAGCTGCGATATTGCCCAGTGCACTGGTAGGGTTGAAATAGCCCGCAATCAAGCCGCCGCCTGTGCCACGCGTTTGCAACTGGCCAGGCGAAAAGGAGTCATTGTTAAGGCGCTGGCTAAATGTAAACCCACTGCTAGCGCCTACATTACCTAAACGGCTCCAATCAATGCCGGCTTTAAAGCTATCACTGAGCTGCACTTCGACAATGGTCGCTTCTATCAATACCTGACGCTTTGCACTACCCATCACTTTATCGATAAACTCCTGCACTTTTTCATGTTGTTTATTCGTGGCGCGTACACTGATGACCCCTGTTTCCGGATTGGCGATGACATTGGCGGCAAAAAGTGTTTTATATTCCGAACGCTGTTGATTGCGCTCCTCTTCTGCTGCTTTAGCGGCGTCTGCCAAAGCACTAATTGTAGACGCTGCCGCGTTAGGCCCCGTACTTTGCGCATTGGTTTCCGGAGCGCTTCCGAAGCGGGTCACAATCACTTCCTTATCTGTTTCGGCCAGCAGTTCTTTCAGGTTTTGGATCAAAGACTCCCACAGGTGATTTTTGGAACTGCTATCAACCGATGTACGCGAACTGTTATTGGCACCGTTTCCGCTGGTGCTGGTGGTGGACACCGAACCATTTGCACCGGTGCTGGCACTCTGCCCTGTGCTGGAAATTTCAGCGGCTGCCCCAATAAAGCCTTTGGTATCGCGGTTCATATTCACGTAATCTATTTTGTAGATCCGTAAAACAGGCTGATCGGGGACAATGTAAAGTACATTGCCATCCATCCGGTAGGTCAAGTCCACCTGCTTGGCCAAACGCTCCAAAATCGCTGGCAGGGTTTGGTCTACCGCATTGAGCGTCACCCGGCCTTGTATGCTGGGATGAATATCAATATTGAGCTTACTCTCACGCGCCAGCGCAAATAAAATTTCCTTTACCGGCACCTCGTTCACTACCACGCTATAGGTTTGCAATTTATTGGTGGCTTTAGGCACAGGCAACTGCGGATTGCTACGAATGGGTTTGGGGATGGGTGCTGAAATAGCGGCCTGCTGACTTGCCGCCTGATTATTTTGCTGCGCTGGCAAATTGCCATCGATGTGGCCTTTTGATGCAGGCACTTTTGACTCATGTGCAC
>JAZKEN010000027.1:11194-18043 GCA_040387035.1 Pseudomonadota bacterium
GGCAAATTGCCATCGATGTGGCCTTTTGATGCAGGCACTTTTGACTCATGTGCACATCCTGCCGCAACCATGCTGATTGCGAAGAGTAAGCTTAACTTCAATTGATGGATTTGAATTTTGCTTATTTGAGCTTTGCTTATTTGACTCTTTTTGTTATGCACGACGCGCCTGCTCCCTAATAACCACACACCTTGTGTTATCGCATATGCTGGGCTAAATTGCAATATTAAGCACTTGAATCGTTTATAAGTTTTAGTTATAAACGTAGGGATTCACAGACTTTTTTGTGTTTCTTTAAGAATACCAGCAATGGTGCGCAATTGCGGCTGGTTTTTCTGTATCTCAACCGGCAGTTTTTTAAGCGCTTGTGTAGCTTCAAGCCGGCTAGAATAGCTACCATATAAAACTGTTAAAAAAGGTTGCGCGCCCATACCTTTAGCAACGGTCGATGTGCGGTAAACATATAGATTATCCAGTTCCACCTGTTGGCTTAAACGATTTAAATCGTTCAAAATTTGCGCATCGCTATAGCCACCCATTAGCTGGATGCTCACGGTTGTAGGCGCCTGGCTGGCAAGCCAGCTTTCCGTTACTGCCAAACGACGATTCAATATAGACTCTTGCGGCGCTATCGCCTTCACTTCTGCTACAGGCACAACTAGCGCTGGCTTAGCTGTTGCGGCAACCGGTGCCACTGGTTTAGCTGCTGGCGCGCTTAATTTGACCGCAGGCTTTTGCAGCATAGCGTTCAGCCCATAACCACCAGCCAATCCCAGCAGCAGCAAACCAAACCACATGATGATTTGCGATGGCCTGGCGCTTAATTTGGCTTTTTCAGCACCAAACTCGCTATCTTTAATGGCGGCGCGAACTTGTTTTTGTGTGACTTGGTAAACGTTATCGGCAAAAGCGGCCAGCAAGGCTTTATCAGCCAGGATATTGACACGCCTTACCAAGCCTTGCGCAGATGAGGCAATGCTGTTGATCGCCGCTTTTGTGAACAGGTGCGGCCCAAAATAACCGGCAGCGCGCAACCTAAAAATCAGATACTCGCCAATCTCTTTGGGCTGTAACGGCGCCAGATTAAAGCTGTGGGTAATGCGCTCGCGCAGTTGACGGATATGCGTCTGGTTTAAATTGTCATCCAGCTCAGGCTGTCCAAACAACACAATTTGCAGCAATTTATCGTGATTGGTTTCAAGGTTAGACAAGAGCCGTATCTCTTCCAGGGTGGCCAACGGCATGCCCTGCGCTTCTTCTACAAAAATCACAACTTGCTTGCCCGCCGCATGACGCGCCAGCAAATGACTTTGCAAGACCTGCATCACTTTTAGGCGGTCTGCGTTTTTCGGCAGCTTTAATTGCAACTCAAACGCTATTGCATGCAAGATATCTTCTGGCGCCACACTGGGGTTTGCTAGATAAATGCTTTCAATTTTCTCTGGCAACAGCGTTTGCAACATGCGGCACAACATGGTTTTGCCGCTACCTACCTCGCCCACCACCTTGATAATGCCTTCGCCATTTAAAATGGCATAAATCAAAGCATCTAAAACAGCGCCACGCTTGCCACCCGTGTAAAAAACTTCTGTATTGGGAGTGATTTTGAATGGCGGTTCTTTTAAACCAAAGTGGGCGTAGTACATGGCTTCTTTATAAAATTAATAAATCGCTTGATTTAAGATAGTAGGATTGGCAGTCGCTTAGAACCAAGCGCAATTGGGCGAGTGAGCACGGCGAGCTTTCAAGCCCGAGGCTTTCAATCATTGGCCAACAACACAATGCGCCCAAAGCAAACCGGTTCACTTACTTTTCTTCTTGCAGCTGAATGCGGCTATACAGCGTCGTACGGTTAATGCCCAGCATTTTCGCAGCCTGGCTTAAGTTACCGTGCGTGATCTTCATTGCCGCTTCCACGTAAGCTTTTTCCCAGGATTTTAATACTTGGTCTAAATTAACATTGGCCTCATTTTGTAAATGCTGCAGCGCGTAGCCGGATAAATCACCGCTGTTGCTCACGGTTGGCACGCCATCAATCTCGTTTTGGCGCGACAAATCCAATTCTGCCGAAAGCTGCACTTCATTGACGGTTTGCCCCGCATATTTGGCAATCAGGCGAATAATAATATTGCGCAACTCGCGCACATTGCCTGGGAAATGGTAGCTTAACCAGCGCGATTGCGCTTTTGCATCCAGCTTGAACGATTGCTGGCCAGTTTCGCGCGCATAAAAATCATTAAAGTGTTGCAGCAAAACCAGGCTATCTTCGGCTAAATCGCGTAATGGCGGCACTTTGACGGCAAAAACACTTAAGCGGTGATACAGGTCTGACCTGAAGTTACCTGCACGCACTTCTGCACGCAAATCCCTGTTGGTTGCCGCGACCACGCGTGCCTTGCTTTTGCGCACCTGGGTTTCACCGACACGGGTATAATCGCCATTTTCCAGCACGCGCAGCAGTTTGGCCTGCATTTCTAGCGGCAATTCGCCGATTTCATCCAGGAAAAGCGTGCCTTCAATCGCATCTTCAAAATAGCCAGTATTAGCGGCATTAGCGCCGGTAAATGCGCCTTTTGCATGCCCAAATAAAATTGATTCTGCCAACATCGGCGAAATTGCCGCGCAGTTAATGGACAGGTAAGGCGCTTTGGAGCGCTTGCTAAAACGGTGGAAATTGCTGGCGACGCGCTCTTTACCTGCGCCAGACTCCCCTTCAATCAATACCGGAAAAGGCGAATCGGCAAATTGACGGATCTGCGTGATCAAGGTTTGCATTGGCAAACTTTCGCCAATCATGCCGCCATTTTTATCCTCTGCTTTTTCGGTTAGTGCTTGTTCGCTTAATTCAACACTTTGGACTTTTAATGAATTTAACAGCAGCTCTTTTAGCTTATCGACATCACAAGGTTTAGGGATAAAATCCAGCGCCCCCAGCGCCAATGCATGCTTCACATTCACATCATCACTTTGGCCGGAAAGCACATGTATCTTCATGCTAGGCGAATGCGCCAGCAACTCACCGATCATCTTAAAACCTTCATCAGGCTTATGTTGTGCGGGAGGTAAGCCCAAATCGACCAAAGCCAGTGCTGGCGGCTCATCCAATTGCCTTAATAAACTTTTTGCCTGTGCACGCGAGTCTGCCACACACACCTCGAAGTGTTTACTAAGCACATAATGCAGGGTATCGGTAATGAGTGGGTCATCATCAATAATGATGAGTACCGGACGCACTTCAGCCATTGATTTTCCTTATAATTGAAACGATTATTGATTTTTTGTTAAATATACTATAACCGTTAAAAAGCAGGCTATCAATCTTAAGTTTACAAAAGTGATTAATGCTAAATATTAGCTTGCCAATATTGACCGGGAGGCTTGCGTATCGCAGCCATCCGCAAGGGCTAAAGGGCAAAGGCACCCTAGCGCTGGCGACGATTGTGTTGACCATCCTCTGGCCGATTATGCCTTGATGGATTAAGACTTGATCGATTATTGCCTACCCCAAGCGAACCCCTATTAACGTAAGGCCTTAGGTGCTTAAATCGATGCGCTGGCCTGACACCCAGTATCCATGGTGGTATTGCCGATTGTTCAGCAGCGAGCGTCTGTCTTTGCAGCAGCTCTAACTTTTGCTTTTCAATCGCAATTGCCTGCTGCTCTCTAAACTCTTTTTGCTGTTGTTGTCGCTCGGCTTCAGCGGCAGCAGCACGCTGTTCAGAAAGTGCAATAGCCCTGTCGGTTCGTTCACGCGCTAAAATCTGGTCTTCTATCGGTGCATCAGGCACATTTTTAAGCTTGCGCAGTGTTTTATCGGGACAAGGCTCATCCTGATAGGTTAATTGATTATTTCCGCCTTTGCAGACAAAAATTTCCGCCTGCGCCTGGCACGACAACAGCAAGGCAAACAAGCAGTAAGCAGGCGTTTTATTCATCAATTTGATTGAGCTTATATTGAGCATATTTGGTTACGCCCTGCATTTTTAGCTTCATAAAGCGCTTTATCTGCCTTGCTAATCAAGACATCAATATTGTCGTTTTTAGATAACAATGTAGAAGCTCCAATCGAAACTGTCAGCTTTAGCGCTGGCCCGCCTGACGGCAGTGGTATTTCTGCATTTTCGATAGCTGACCTCAAGCGCTCGGCAACTTCAAGCGCTTTGCCTATAGTTGTTTGCGGCAGCAAAATAGCGAACTCCTCCCCGCCCAAGCGCCCGCATAAATCAGACTCCCGCAGCGCCAGCCGACTCAGATCAGCAAAACCTTTTATAGCCAAATCACCTGCTTGATGACCATATGTATCATTAATACGCTTAAAAAAATCAATATCAACCATCAATAGGGATAGTGGACTGTTATAGCGTACCGCACGCTTCAACTCTATCTCAGACTGGTTCATAAACCATACCCGGGTTTGCAGGCCGGTCAAAAAATCATAATTGACCTGATTCTGCAACTCTTTCTCCAGATTTTTTAATTTGGAAATATCATTGACCAGCCACAATGACAAACTTGCATTATAAGAAACCAGGCCACCACTCACATCAACCCAAATCGTACTGCCATCGGCTTTCCTCATTTCAAACTGTTTACGGTAAGGCTTATCTTTCTTAAGAGGATACGCCTCGCGCCCTACGTCCTGAAATGTTGACTCATTAGCAAAAAGCCGCTTAGTAGAATGCCCAATCAACTGCGACCTGGTGTAGCCCAAAATTGTACTCATCGCTTTGTTACACCACACTATTTGCCGATTTCTAAGCATCATGCTTCCAACCATCTCATTATCAAGAATGACATTGAGCTGTTCGATATGCCGGTGAAGGCTGGCGATAAAAATCCCAATCAGACTGGCGGTAATCGAAAAAAATACGATTGAACTGGGTATTTGAAAGTTTGTGGAAAGCTGATTATAGGGCGGTATAAAGTAATAAGCACCAGCTAGGCCGGAGAGTACCGCTACCAATAATCCTGGCAACAAGCCAAAGAAGTAAAAGCTCAATATGATTGCCGGGTAGAAAGTGACGAAAGGCCCGCCACTCGCCACAGGAAGAAATGTAAAGCGGAAAAAAAGCGCAATCGTAAACAGGGTTAAAGCTAGCGCAAAACGATAACCAGGCTTTAAATCTTTGTATGAGTCATTAAAGTTAACCATGGCTAGTTACATATGGTAAAAATTAAAGTCATTTGATTCTACTACCAAACATAGCACTAGTTAACAAATGATTCAAAAGTTGATGAAGTACGCGATTTGTACATGAAAAAGAGATGAGCTTATTCATGGCAAGTCTCGCCGTTAAATTGAGACTATGCGAGTTATCTAGAACGCGGCCTGAAAGCGCCAGCATGAATATTACACGCAATGGAAAAGGGCGTGAGACGTGATTGAAGAAAAAAAATCAGCTGTTGCCCACCTAGGACGTGGGTTTTTTGCAAATCTTAAGAAATTTAGTTAAAGTAATGTTAGTTATCGCACAAAGGAATTTATAGAAGATTTTTAACGGTCAAGCCAAACGCGTTATTTTGGCCATATTCGGGGTTATAAATGAAAATAATATTCGCTTTAATTGCTTTAAGTGTCTCCATTACTGCTTTAGCTGATACGTATGTTAAAGGTTACTCAAAAAAGATGGGGCTTATGTCCAACCTCACTATAGAGGCTCACCGGATAGCAATAAATTCAACACCTATAGTACGCAAGGCAGTAGCAATTCGTATGCAATGCCTGCTATCAAGCCTTATTCACCTCCTTCGACCTACAACTACAGCAATGCATACAACAATAAACAAGCGCAATGGAGAATGATCGATGGAATTTGCTTTGAAATGGACTGCGTGCGACAAAGCGACAAGCGTTCTGGCTGAGCTTGGACGAACTGAGGACGTGATGTTCTCACCGAGCGGGCGGCGATTGGCCGTAGCCGGGTTCCGTGCCAACCGGATAGCTATTTTTGAGATTGTGATCGATACTGCCGCTAACGGCGACACAGTGTGCCTCACAGACGTTGTAGAGATCGAGGCGCCGACCTTGGACGAGCCGCACGGCCTGTGCTTCCTTGATGAACACACGCTGGTCGTCGCCAATCGCCACGGCGATGTAGAGATCTTTGAGGCGCCTGCGCCGGGCGCGACGATGACGCGGCACCACGTGTCGGCGCGGCAAAAGTTCGGCGGCGGATCTGGCCGTCTGATCCACACGCCCGGTTCGGTGGCGGCCTACCCACTTGACGCGCACACGGTCGAGTTGCTCGTCTGTAACAACTATTCCGACACCGTGACGCGGCACACTCTTGATCGCAGGCGCGACTATGAGGCGACGAGCGATACGGTTCTGCTGGCGAACCAGCTCGACGTCCCTGACGGTATCAGTATCAGCCCTGACGGCGCCTGGATGGCCGTCAGCAATCACAACACGCACAGCGTTTTGCTCTACGACCGTTCGCGGACGTTGCATCCGGGCGCTGAGCCGGACGGCATACTTCGTAACGTCCTCTGCCCGCACGGAGTGCGCTTCACCCACGACCTTGAGCACATCCTGGTCGCCGACGCTGGAGCGCCCTATGTTAATGTCTACTCGAAGAACGGCAAGAGTTGGAAAGGTCGGCGCGACCCGTGTAGCGTGTTTCGGGTCATGGATGACACCGTGTTCGGGCGCGGGCGCACTAACACACAGGAAGGCGGTCCGAAAGGGATAGACATTGATCCGCGCGGACGGGTGCTGGCGGCCACTTGTGAGTCGCAGCCGCTCGCCTTCTTCGACCTAAG
This sequence comes from Pseudomonadota bacterium, assembly GCA_040387035.1. Taxonomy (GTDB): domain Bacteria; phylum Pseudomonadota; class Gammaproteobacteria; order Burkholderiales; family Methylophilaceae; genus Methylotenera_A. Next base: position 17,957 of record JAZKEN010000027.1, read on the forward strand.
CAAGGTGGTGGACGGTCACTGTGCACCGGTGCATCGCCATCTGCGCCACCTGCAGTGGCGCATCGAGACGGTGTTGTTCTACAAGCT
>JAZKEN010000028.1:0-2372 GCA_040387035.1 Pseudomonadota bacterium
GCATATACACAACGCCTACTTTTTGCGGCAATAATGAGCCGACAATCATCCCCGCGGTACTCACCGCCAGGCCAATGAGTTGTGGTGGGACTAGGCTTGATTCACCATAGGTTAACTCAACGATTAGCCAGCTGCCAATGCCGCCGATAATGGCCGCCATCGCGCCCTGGCTGGTAGAGTGTTTCCAGAATGCACCAAATACCAGCGGGATAAAGGCACCGGCAAGCGTAATCTTGTAGGCTGATTCAACCATGCCGAAAATGGTTAAATCAGAGTTTAAGGCGTATAGCAGTACACAGAGCGCAAATCCAACCAGGCATACCCGCATCACGCGCAGGAATGCTACATCACTCATATCAGGCACATACGCCTTAACGATATTTTCGGCAAAGCTGACCGAAGGGGCGAGCAGGGTGGCAGATGAGCAGCTCATAATGGCAGATAATACGGCGCCAAAAAAGATGGCCTGGGCCAGCAGCGGCGTATGCGTTAATACCAGTGTCGGTAGCACGCGCTGGGAATCTTCCTGCACCAGTTTACCAAAGACGGCAGGATCGATCAGCGTAGAAGCATAAGCGATAAACATCGGTACAAAAGTAAAGCAGAAATAGACCGATGCCCCTAAAATTGAGCCCCATAGCGCGATTTTTGCACTTTTGGCGGAAGTGATGCGCTGGAAAACATCTTGCTGCGGAATGCTGCCCAGCATCATGGTCACCCAGCCACCCAGAAATGTGATCCACACCCAGATATCGCTGCCTTTTGGGAAAAAGTCCAGTTTGCCAGCGGCTCTTGCATGCTCAATCACAGGCGCCACGCCACCCGTCATGCCGGAGACGATGCTACCGATATACAACAGGCCACCAATTACCACAATCATCTGTACAAAATCCAGCACCGCCACCGATAGCATGCCGCCTAACGTTGTATAGGTAAGGACGATTGCCGTGCCCAGTATCATGCCCATCTCTTCGCTGATAGCACCATGCGTGATCATGTTGAAAATCAAGCCCAGTGCCTTGATCTGTGCGGCAACCCAACCCAAATAAGATACAACGATTGCAATAGTGGTCAATACCTCAACGGTACGGTTGTAACGCATGCGGTAAAAGTCGCCCAGGGTGATAATGTTGAGTTTGTAGAGCTGGGTGGAAAAGAAAAAGCCGGCAATAATCAAGCACATACTAGAGCCGAATGGGTCTGCCACCACGCCGTTCAGGCCTTCTTGTACAAAAGTGGCCGATACGCCGAATACCGCTTCCGCACCGAACCAGGTGGCAAATACTGTGGCCATTACCACAGGCAATGGTAAGTGGCGGCCTGCTACTGCGTAATCTTTTGTGTTGTGAACACGGGTTGCCGCAAGTAGGCCAATACCAATGGAAACCAAGAGATAAACGACAACAAACCAAATCAGCACGACATTTTCCTTAAATTACTTATTCAACCCGATTCCAAACCTGTGAACGGCCAAGCAGCGATATGCCGATATAGCCGCGTACCTCCAGTGTATTGCCAGTTTCATCCAGCTTCATTTTACTGCGATATATTTTACCGTTGTCAGGGTCTAATATTTCGCCACCACTGTATTGGTTACCATTTTTTTTAAAGCCTTTAGCAATGGTCATCCCAATGATTTTTTTATCTTTTCGTTCATCTGTGCACTTATCACAAACCGCTTCGCCAGCATCCGTGGCTAATAAGCCTTTCTCTACCACTGCGCTGTATTCGCCGTTAGTTTCGCTAATACGGATCAGTGAGCGCGGCTTGCCCGTTTTGTCATCAATCGTTTTCCATAGACCGACAGGGCTTAACTCTTGCGCCACCACTAGGTTTGAAAAAGCTAAACACAGGCAAAAGCTTAGGCAAGAAAATATCTTCATATGATGTTTACCTCTCCATTTATGTATTGGCTAAACAAGGTTAAAGCCAAACGTAATGAGTGTGGCGATTTGCAATAATAGTAAAGCGCCGATAATCAAGGTTAGCCTTTTTTGCCAACGCGCCTGCTTCTGCTGCACCTTGATCAGCGTATCCATGGTTTGCCGCATGGGCATATCTTGCTCAGCGTGTGTTTGCTGATTCAAGAACTGGTGCACCAGGCGCGGCATTTGTGGCGTATTTTTCAAGATAAAAGGCAATTCTTTTTTGAAAGTATTCACCATGCTGCGCCAGCCAACTTGCTCACTCATCCAGCGTTTTAGAAATGGTTTGGCGGTTTGCCATAAGTCGATATTCGGGTCTAAATCGCGGCCCAAACCCTCAATATTGAGCAGGGTTTTTTGCAGCATCACCAGTTGCGGCTGGATGACCACACCAAAACGGCGTGACATTTGAAACAGGCTTAACAGGGTGCGGCCAAACGAAATATC
>JAZKEN010000028.1:2472-25932 GCA_040387035.1 Pseudomonadota bacterium
TCAAACGCCGCTTCAATGCTTTTTTGTACTTCTGAAAACTCAAAAGGCGGCACTTGGTCTTGTAGTTTTGCCAACTCATTGGCTACGTCAGGCGCTAGTAGGTCACGACGCGTTGAAAGCATTTGCCCGAACTTAACGAATAGAGGGCCTAATTTTTCCAAGGCCAATCGTAAGCGCACGCCCCTGGGTAGCGTGGTGTTGCGCCAAAAAAACAAACCCTTAATGAGTTTATGCAATGGTTTATAACTGATGTGCTCACTGATAAATTCATCTAATCCAAATTTTAGCAGGATGAAGATAATGATGAGTAGGCGAAAGTAATGCATTAATCAGAAGGGCTTTCTGCAGGATTGGCGGCTGTTTTAGTTAGTTTTTGCAGTTTTTTTTCAAAGCGTGCCATGTCACTTTTAAGTGCATCCACATCCTGCATAAACTTTTCCACTTGCCATTTTTTGGCAATGGTAGGCTTTTCTTCTTGCCAATATTCACTAAGCATTTCAGCCAGGTTAACGCTTTGTTTTTTGGTTTCCTGCGCGACTTTTTGGCTACCGGCGACCAGCTTATTGGCGGCGATATCACCGATGAAGTGACTTAAATCTTCTTCAACGTCCCAGCGCATCTGCTGCAACACCTTGCTGAGCTCTGTGGCTAGATGCGTATCACCATCGATCTTGATTTGCAGTTTGGCCGATTCGTCATGCGCCATTAAGCGCATGGCTAAGCTGGGCGGCAAATGGATAACCGCATCGGCGCTGGCAGTGTCACCCGCCATGCTTAAGCTGCCGTCTTCTAAAATAATTAAATGCGTTTTAAACAGCGAAAAGTCAAACTGCACCACCTTGCCTGCAAAGCCCACTAAATAAGCTCGCGACCAGCTATTCTGGTTGGTGATATGTTGCAAAAAACGAGTGCTTAAAGGTTTAAACATATTAATACACTACGTTTTGTAGCCCTTATGTAAGGCAACTACACCAGCGTTTAAATTATGGTAATCAACCTGGCTCAATCCGGCGTCTATCATCATTTGTTTAAGCGTTTCCTGGTCGGGGTGCATGCGTATGCTTTCAGCCAGGTACTGGTAGCTTTCGGCATCCTTGGCAATTAATTTGCCCATAAACGGTAGTAGCTTGAATGAGTAAGCGTCATATAATTTTTCCAGCGGCTGCCACACTTTTGAAAACTCCAACACCAGCAGCCTGCCACCGACTTTCAGTACGCGCTGCATTTCTTTTAATGCGACATCCTTATGTGTCATATTGCGCAAGCCAAATGCCACGATCACACAGTCGAAACTATTGTCTGCAAACGGCAATTGCTCTGCGTTGCATTGCATGGCCGGCACATTCAGCCCCGCGTCGATCATGCGGTCACGCCCCACGGCAAGCATGGATGCGTTGATGTCGGTCAGTATCACCTCACCGGATGCACCGACTTTTTGGGCAAATAATTTGGACAAATCACCGCTACCACCGGCAATATCCAGCACCTTATCACCCGCTTTAACACCGCTCACATCCACGGCGAAACGTTTCCACACACGGTGTAGACCTGCAGACATGACGTCATTCATAAGGTCGTACTTGCTGGCCACAGAATGGAATACTTCGCCCACTTTCTGTTGCTTTACGGGTTCGCTGATGGTTTTAAAACCAAAATGCGTGGTTTTTTCGGTCATATCGGTTTCCTAAACATTCTGCTTGCGCTTGTGCCCGGCCATCTCAAGCTTAGCAATATAATCTTGCCACATGGCTTCGTAGTTTTTAGCCATTTCGTATAAATAATCCCATGAATACAAGCCGGTGTCATGGCCATCGGTGAACACTAGCTTGACTGCATAATTGCCCACTGGTTCGATGGCGCTGATATTCACATCTTCTTTACCGATTTGCAGCGTCTCTTGCCCGGCGCCATGTCCACGCACTTCGGCAGATGGCGAATAAACGCGTAAAAACTCAGTCGATAGTTTGCATTCGGTATTATTATCAAATTTGATTTCCAGTAATCGCGATGCTTGATGCAAGCGAATATCAATTGGGCGTGGCGTTTGTTGGCTGGTAGCTGTCATTGCATATAGGGTTAATAATTCAGGCAATAATGATAACAGAACATGTATTGTGGCTGGCTAATTAGCGGTTTTAACCACAAATTTTTAGCTAAATTAACCGTTTATTACTAAAATTAAGCCTTTCATCAGAAACTAAATGAATTCAACCTCATAATAGCGTTGATTAATTTAAATAATATCAATGTTGTGATACAGTTGTTTTAAGTATAAAGAGGCTGACTTTAAGCTTATAAACAACAAATTCTGTAAGTGTTTTGAATAAGCACAAGGCGTGGGGACGACAATGGCAGAAAATAAACTAGCGCATCAATTTGCAGCGTATTCCGAATGGCGGAAGGCGTTGGTTGATAGCATTTGTGATTATCGCAGCTGGTTAAATGAGCAAGAGCTCAACGATGCGCAAATCGATCAGCGCATCACTAACCTTTTAGAGCGCTTACGCGAAGATAAATTAAACGTGGCCTTTGTGGCCGAATTCTCACGCGGCAAGTCTGAATTGATTAATGCCATTTTCTTTGCCGATTATGGCCAACGCTTATTGCCATCCAGCGCCGGCCGTACCACCATGTGTCCGACCGAGTTGCTCTATGACGCTTCAAAACCCACATCAATTGCGATGTTGCCGATTGAAACCCGTTCATCAGACGCAACCACCACAGAATACAAGCGCTATCCGGATGAATGGAAAATCGTTGAATTCAATGTCGATAATAACGACAGCATGGTTGCTGCTTTTAAAGAAGTGAGCAGCACCAAGCGCGTTACTGCGGAAGAAGCCGAAAAATTTGGCCTTTATGATCCCAACAGCAGTGATGACGCGATGAGCTTGAATAAAGACGGCAGCATTGATATTCCCTGTTGGCGTTATGCGATGATCAATTTCCCGCATCCATTGCTTGAACAGGGTTTGGTCATTTTAGATACACCAGGCCTAAACGCGATTGGTACAGAGCCAGAGCTGACACTTAACATGCTGCCGAATGCGCATGCCGTGTTGTTTATTTTGGCAGCCGATACAGGCGTAACCAAGTCTGAAATCGACGTATGGCGTCAATATATCAGTGGCACACGCTGGAAACAAAAAGGCCGCCTGGCTGTATTGAATAAGATTGACGGCTTGTGGGATGAATTAAAGAACGAAAAAGAAATTGAAAAAGAAATCACCAAACAGATCAAGGTGAGTGCTGAGCTATTGGGCTTGGAGAATAACCAGATTTTCCCGACCTCTGCACAAAAAGGCTTGCTGGCTAAGATTAACGGTGACGAAGCCCTGCTGAAACAAAGTCGCCTGCCCGAGCTTGAAAAAGCGTTATCCGATGAATTGATTCCATCTAAAAAAGAAATCGTTCGCGATAACACCAAAAACGAGATTGAAGATTTAATCGCCAACTCTAATATGATTCTGGAATCACGCGTAACGGGCGTGGTTGAGCAATTGGAAGAGTTACGCGGCTTGCGTGGCAAAAACGAAGACGTTGTTGAACACATGATGAATAAAGTCAAAGTGGACAAAGAAAACTTTGAAAAAGGTTTGCAACGCTTTCAGGCTTTGCGTAGCGTGTTTTCGCAGCAGACTAATAAGTTATTCACCTTGCTAGGTATGGAAGCGCTGAAACTGCAAGTGCATACCACCCGCGAAACCATGGTGAAGGCGAGTTTTACTAAAACCATTCGCGAAGCGATGGATCATTTCTTCCTAGATCTTAAAGAGCGCCTGGTGTCATCAGATGCACAGATTGATGAAATCAAGAAAATGATGGATGTGATGTATGACAAGTTCTCTAAAGAGCATGGCCTGCGTAAATCTGAGCCGCCCGCTTTTTCAACTTTGCGTTATCAAAAAGAGTTGGCCAAATTAGAGCGCGCTTACAAAGAGCAGTTTAATACCGCTTTCAATATGATTGCCAACGAAAAAATGACTTTAACGACTAAGTTCTTTGAAACCTTGGCAAGCCGTGTGATCCATGTGTACGAGGTTGCGAACCGTGATGTAGAGAACTGGTTAAAAGCAGTGATCGCACCAATGGAATCGCAAGTGCGTGAACATCAATTGCAATTGCGTCGTCGCCTGGAAAGTATCAAGCGCATCTATAAAGCAACCGATACACTAGAAGACCGTATTTTAGAGCTGGAGAATATTGAGAAAAGTATTCGTGCCCAGATGACGGATTTAAAAGTGTTGCGCCAGCATATGGGCAATGCATTAGCTTTTGAAAATGAATCGGATGCTAAAGCTGCATAGTTTGTTCTGAGTAGAACAGTAAATAAAAAAGCCGACATCAAGTCGGCTTTTTTATTACAGAAATTAAAGTGAATATTACTTAAGTAACAACCTTAAGCCTCTAACATCGCACCCTTAATTTTTTGCATGGCTTTTTGCTCAATCTGGCGGATACGTTCGGCCGATACACCAAACTCAGCGGCCAAATCATGCAAGGTTAGCGTTGCACTTTCAGTTAACCAGCGCGCTTCTAATACGCGGCGGCTACGTTCATCCAGGCTCATTAAAGCCTTGCTTAAGCTGGCAGATTGCATTTGCTCAGATTGCTGATTCGCTAAAAACTCAGATGGCTCCGGGCTTTCATCTTCCAGGTACGCGATCGGGCTAAAGCTTTCATCGCCATCATCATCAATTTGCGCATCCAATGAAATTTCCTGGCCATTTAAGCGATATTCCATCTCCATCACTTCTTCTGGCTTTACATTGAGTTCAAGCGCAATGCGATTCACTTCATCGGTGTGCAGGCTATCAAAGCCTTTTTTCATGCTGCGTAAGTTAAAGAATAATTTACGTTGTGCTTTGGTTGTCGCGGTTTTCACCAAACGCCAGTTACGCACAATGTATTCATTCATTTCGGCTTTAATCCAGTGCATCGCAAATGAAACCAGGCGCACACCACGATCCGGATCAAAGCGTTTCACTGCTTTCATCAGTCCAATATTGCCTTCTTGAATAAGATCGGATTGTGGCAAGCCATAACCCAGGTAGCCACGGGCAATGCTAACAACCAGGCGCAGATGCGAAACAATCAATGTTTGCGCAGCGTCTAAATCGTTGTTATTTTTGAGTTTTGTTGCCAAATCATATTCTTCTTCAGCGCTTAATAGCGGGAAGGCCTTGATTGCACGCATATACTGGTCAAAGCTATCAAGAGATGAAATTGACGGTATCGTTAAAGCGTTAATGATGAAAACTCCTTAAATAATAAAAAAGTATGACAAAACAATTTTAGCACTCTGATTATGAGAGTGCTAGTAAAGAATAGTTTCAAATTGTTACGATATATTGTTGCAAGCCACTAACTATCCAATCTTGATTTTAAATTTTTATCCTAAGCTAATGGCTGCTTAAACTAAAGCGATCAAAGCAGATGAAATCTTTTGTTGTGAGTGCGGATAAAAGCGTTTAATCAATTCATCAAGCATTGTTACAGCTTAAAAACCATTTCACTGTTCGTTAGCGAACAATAAAAAACAAAGTTTTTATGTTACAAACAAGGCTAATGCTATAAAAATATTTATCCTTCAGTTTTTTGCCAATAGCTTGCAAACATGGATGAAGCAATAAAGAACATATCTTTTGAGAAGGTCATATGCTTATCCTATCGACAATAATTTTTACCATCGTCACTGTGATCGTTGTGATGAATTTTGTGACGGGCGAAAAGAAAATATCACAAAATCTGCAAAGACATTATGCCCTTGAAGACGCCCAGTTTATGCGTTCGGTCAGTGCATTGCTGGGTCCTGCTTTTTTAGATGGTAATGAGGTTAAAGTATTAGTGAATGGCGATGCGATCTTTGCCGAAATGCTTGATGCAATAAGAAGCTCCAAGCAAACCATTACCTTTGAAACATTCATATACTGGGCCGATAGCATCGGTGAAGAATTTGCCAGTGCACTGATTGAGCGTGCGCAATCCGGAGTAAAAGTACATGTTTTGCTTGACTGGGTTGGAAGCGTCAAAATGCAGCAAAAACAACTGGATCGCATGCTAAAAGCGGGTGTTGCGATACAGCGTTATCATAAACTGCATTGGAGTCATTTAACCCGCTTGAATAATCGTACGCACCGAAAACTGTTGATTATCGATGGCAAGCTGGGATTGACGGGTGGGGTGGGTATAGCCGATCAGTGGAGGGGCAATGCGAGGAATCCCGATGAATGGCGCGACACGCATTTTAAAGTGACTGGGCCAGTGGTAGGGCAAATGCAGGCCGTCTTTATGGACAACTGGATCAAATCCCGGGGGGAGGTGCTGCATGATGATCAATACTTTCCCCTATTAAAGAAAACCGGCAGCATGTCCGCGCAGATGTTTAGCAGTTCTCCCAGCGGTGGCGGTGACTCCATGATACTGATGTACTTGATGGCCATCACGGCAGCACAGAAATCCATTGATTTATCCAGTGCGTATTTCGTGCCAGATGATTTATCCATAAAAGCATTAATTGCAGCTGCCAAACGCGGTGTAAAAATTCGTATCATTACCCCTGGCAAACAAATCGATACGGAATTGGTGCGTAGGGCTTCGCGCTCAAGCTGGGGAGAAATGCTCAAGGCGGATATACAATTTGCTGAATACGCACCCACCATGTATCACTGCAAAGTTCTGATTGTTGATCATTTGATGGTTTCGGTGGGGTCTACCAATTTTGACAACCGATCATTCCGCTTGAATGATGAAGCCAACCTGAATGTCACGGATAAAAAGTTCGCACTGGAACAAACGCAAATTTTTGAAGCGGACTGGTCGCAATCAAAAACCGTTAGCTATAAGCAATGGCAGAAAAGGCCTTGGCAAGAAAAAATAATCGAGCAAGCTTCCAGAGTGTTTAGTTCTCAGCTTTAATGATTGCATGAATGCCATTATTCAAAAGTAAAGCAATCTTTGCTGATAACTAATAATAAAAGCGCCTGAATAATCCGATTTACATGGCTGAATGAAACGAATTGGTACGTTTCATCGGTATGCCAAAAAACGCATGAATCGGATCGGCCCAAGATTCATCATCCATTTTTGGCCACTTGGTCTCATCGAAAGTAGGGGCTAAGCCAAATTTAGCCGCACTCATATTGATTAAAAATATTTTTTGATTTACATCGTAAAGTATTGCGTCCCAGGGTATGGCAAACAGCTTTGTATCCAGCTGGGACGACAGTACGGCATAACACAGCTTTCCGGTAATGATATTCATCATCACTTCTTTGATATGACCCAGTATTTCACCTGTATCGCTCAATATCTGGCGGCCTATTAAAGAATCCGAAGCAAAGATTGATGTTGTTGATAAATGAATATTTGGATGGTGATGTTGAGTTTGATGGTTTGTCAAATTTGAGGCTTGAAAATCCATTTCTTTCCCTTAGTTAGTCATGTTTGTGTTGATTATTGCAGCAACAATTGACACATTCTGTGCGCTACGTAACATAACAAACTTTAAAAGTTTAATAATGGATTAATGCCTGTCAGGTCAAATTTGCCGGCAGACATAAGCAATTTAAAAGTCACCATTGATGAATGCGCTCACGCTAATCTGTGCGCTAACGTACTTTAAAAAAATGCTTTTCCTGATATTGTTAAATCCATGAACAACAACCTTTATGAGCCAGATAATTACCCTCAATTACTTTTGCTTCTATCTTATTTGCAGGCGCATGATTATCAATTCACAACCATTAGCCCTGCAAGCCATGAAAAAGTAAATGCCAGGGCAGAAAATAGCCTTGCCACTAAGCTGAGCGATATTTTCGGCTGGAATCGACCGTTTAATCCTGAAAATATGGATGCCGACCTATTTACCCTGATGCAATCCGCTCAAATTGCTTTGAAAGTAGCAAATGGCTGGAAAAGCTTATTGCGTGTGTCCAGCCTTAATAATCAATTGTTCCTGCATTCGGCTTATCCTACGCTGGCCAATTCCTGTGTTTTTTTTGGGCCTGATACCTATCGCTTTGCGCATTCAATCAATCATTTTTTAACTTCATGCGATCAGCCCATCCAAAGAGCCGTAGATATTGGCACCGGTAGTGGGGTGGGTGCCGCTGTGCTCGCTTTAGCTTTGCCAGAGTCAGAAATTATTGGCGTTGATATTAATGAGGACGCACTACAGTTGGCGCACATCAATATCGATGCTGAGGACATTCAAAATATTGAGTTAGTACAAAGTAACCTACTTGCAAATGTTAAAGGTAATTTTGACCTGATTATTGCTAATCCGCCATATTTAATTGATGAATCGGAGCGCGCATATCGGCATGGTGGCGGGCAATTAGGCGCTGCATTGTCCCTTGATATTGTTGAATCGGCCATTCAACGCTTAAACCCAAATGGTTCATTGCTGTTGTATACCGGTGTGGCGATTGTTGACGGGTACGATGCCTTTCTTGCAGAGGTACAGCAAAAGCTGAATATGGCCGGGTTTACCTATCAATATACTGAAATCGATCCGGATATTTTTGGTGAAGAGCTGGTTAATGAGCCTTATCGATGTGCAGACAGGATTGCAGCTGTTGTATTGACCGCCCGAAAAACAGCTTAAAGCTACGCTGATTTAGACGTGAGAGGTGGAGCTGAAGCCTGGCCGTGAGCAGTCCAGGAAATAAACCTGGATTCAGAGGTGTTAATCAAGATGGGAATTTTTTAATGGGTGCTGGTATGAATGCCAAAGTGCATCCTGTATCTTTGATAACACCTGGCCCCAGCGCACAAGCGCATCAAAGCGCCCTCTGCAATTGGCAGTGCTACCAGCGGATTTGATTTCACCAAAGAATAGATCACTTCTCTATTCCAGGCTTCAGAATGCTTGATATCCAAAGTCGCATGCAGCTGGAAATATTTTCTGGTCTCAAAATCCACATTTAGGCGTTTTAAACCGTCATTTACATAGGCTACCCTTGTTGGTGCAGTCATCTCAACAGCGCCCAATGCCCCTATCGATTGATAGGCATAGCGTCGGTTTATTGCCAGTGCCAGCATTAAGTTAGCCAGCGCCAAGGATTCCCACGCAGTAGTGTCAATAGTGGGTTTTAAATTCAAGTCATTAACGGTATTCTCCAGCATCAAGCCATGCATGGAATTTTCATGGCCACGACCCATCTCATCCCAATAATTGCGTGCCATTTCAAGCTTGGCTTGTGCAGGCAATTTCAATTGCGTCATCGCCACCAAGTCGTCAAAACCAGCCTCACCGGCAGCTTCCTGCTGTAAAAACCAGCGCATCTGATCTACAGAAGCTTTTTCCGCTAACCAAGGAAATAAGGCATCACCTTGACCAGGCGCTTCTGCTTTTAAGTTCTCAAACCAGCTTATAAAGGCATCGGCATCCAGTGGTACATGCATTACATATTGTTGAACGTGTTGACGCTCTTCTTCAATAAAATGCCCTTCTTTAACTAACCAATCCATATCTTGATTTAAGTCATCGGCCCAATTTGAATTGATAAAGTTGGGCAGCAATCTACGATGATTGAATAACGATAATTCTGAATGCAACTTTTTCTTTGGGGTCATTTTTACACCAACTTTAGGCAAACTATTCGAGGCATCGGTTGAATATGACTTGGTTTCGAACATGCGCTTCCTTTGCTAGATAAAGCCTTTGTAGACTCTTGATTTGAATCTACTTTTGGCTATTAAATCAAAATTAAAGAAATCACTTTAAATTTATTGGGCGGATTAATCCGTCCGCTAACGTACATAAATCAAAAAAATATTTTAAAGCTATGTGGATTGCCGCGGATTAATGCAGGGGTGTTTATGCCATTAGAAATAAGAGGGCAAACTTTTGCATATGGGTGATGACAGCAGGGCTGGAAACCTCAGCCCGCCTGGGCAAGGTGAAAATCAAAGAGTATGCGCAATCAAGAGAATAACAAGATTGCGCTTTGAAAACGGTTCTGTGATGATGGAAAACGACAGTCTAAAACAAAAAATTACGACTTTTTATTGATAGGTTGCACAGAAAAATAAGCCGAAACCAAGCCAACCAGGCTGGCAATCACTAGCAGGGCAAGTGGTGCCGAACTGTGACAGACCAGCAGCTTGAAATCGGCTTGATAACTGTTTGCGATTTCGGTGACGGTTTGATTTAAAAGCCAAATGATCAGCCAGGTGATAAGGGAGGCTAAAATACCGCCGCCTAAACCATACAGCGCGCCCAAATATAAAAACGGGCGGCGAATAAAGCTTTTGGTAGCACCGATTAACTGGCTTAATTCTATTTCTGCTTGTTGCGTCAGCACCTGCATACGGATGGTATTCGCAATGACCACCACAAGCGCAAAGCCTAACAGGCAGGTCAACAGCAGCAGCACTTTTTGCCCAAGTTGTAATAAATAATTCAACCGCTTGATCCAGGCACCATCGACCAAAACGGTTTCTACCCCATCAATTTTGCTTAATTCGTCTTTAAGCGATTCAATCAATGCACCATCTAATATTTTGGGCTCAACAAAAAAAGCATCGGGAAGCGGGTTATTGGATAAAGAATCTAGCAAAGCTTTATTGGCATCAATGGTGGTTAACTGCGCCAGGGCATCCTCTTTAGATACAAACACCACGCTCTGGATGGCAGGGTTTTCTTTAAGCTTGTTCTCTATGGTTGCAACAAGCGCATCATCATAGTTTGCTTTCAAAAACACGCTTAATTTTGATTCACTTTTTACATTGCTGACTAAGCCATTTAAATTATCCAAGATGATATAAGCCGTGCTTGGCAGCGCAAGGGTGACGCCTATGCTCAGGCAAATTAAAAAAGTACTCAGCTTGTTTTTTTGAAAGCGCGAAAGTACTAAACCCAAGGCTTGCGCATGGAAGGTGAGCCAGGTTTTCATACGCTTACCTCGGCCGGAGAGTGGCTAGCTAACCTGCCTTGATGCAGGTGTAATACTTTGTTTTCCTGGTTGGCTTGGCCCAAGGCATCGTGCGTGGCAATGATAACGGTGACGCCAACTTGCTGAAACGCCTTAAACAGCGTAACGATATCGGCGGCATATACTTTATCTAGATTGCCCGTGGGCTCATCTGCAATCAAAATTGCAGGCTTGCTGACCACGGCGCGTGCAATTGCAAGGCGTTGTTGCTCGCCGCCAGACAAGGTAATCGGCATGGATTTTTCCTTGTTTAATAGCCCCACTTTATCAAGCGCGGCGCGGATGCGCTTGGCTGCTTCCTGGCCGGTGATGCCATTGATCGCTAAGGGTAAGGCAACATTTTGAAAGCAGTTACGGTCGTACAGCAGTTTATGGTCCTGGAATATCAGCCCGAATTTGCGGCGAATATAAGGCAAGGTCGCTTCTTTTAGCTTGTTTACGTTTTGATTGTTAATCAGTACCGTGCCATTGCTTGGGCGTTCGATCGCTGCCATAAGCTTTAACAAGGTGCTTTTACCGGCGCCGGAGTGGCCTGTGACATAAACAAGTTCGCCCTGGTCAATACTGAAGCTGGCCTGGCTGATGGCGTCTCCGCTGGCGGGGTAACGCTTAGTAACATTGTCAAAAACAATCATAATCGCATTTCTCTAATAAACAGCCTTTAATTAAACGGCCTCTTAATCAAACAGCGCATCAACAAAAGCCTGCGCGCTAAATGGCCGTAAATCATCAATGGCCTCGCCAATGCCAATAAAGCGTATCGGTATCGGTCTTGCCTCTGCAATCGCAGCAATCACGCCACCTTTGGCTGTGCCGTCCAATTTGCTTAATACTAAACCAGTCACACCCAGTGCGTCATCAAACGCTTTTACCTGGCTCACGGCGTTTTGGCCGGTGTTGGCATCCAGCACCAGCAAAATCTCATGCGGTGCATTGGGTAGCGCCTTGCCAATCACGCGCTGTACTTTTTTTATCTCATCCATCAGGTGCATTTGGGTGGGCAGGCGGCCAGCGGTGTCGGCGATCACAATGTCGATTTTTCTGGCAACGGCCGAATTGACGGCGTCAAAAATAACCGCTGCCGGGTCGCCGCCTTCAGATGCAATTACTTGCACATTATTGCGCTCACCCCACACTTGCAATTGTTCCCTGGCAGCAGCCCTGAAAGTATCGCCTGCTGCAATCAAAACGCTTTTGCCTTGCGATTGGAACAGTTTAGCCAGTTTGCCGATAGTGGTGGTTTTGCCTGCACCATTGACGCCTGCCAGCATAATCACAAATGGCTTGTGGTTATTGATTTGCAGCGGTTTTTCTAAAGGCGCGAGAACGGCTAGTAGTTCCGCTTTCAAGGCTTGTTTAAGTGCAGAAGTTTCTTCTAGATTTTCACGTTTGACGCGTTTTTTAAGGTTATCCAGTAATTGTGTGGTCGCCCCCACGCCAATGTCGGCAGTGAGCAAAATGGTTTCAAGCTCATCATAGGTATCAGCATCAATTTTTCCGCTACCAAACAGGCTATTGAGCTGCCCGGAAAGCTGTTGGCGCGTTTTGGTTAAACCTTGTTTTAGGCGTTGCGCAAAACTTAGCGGTGTTTCTTCAATTTGGCTCTGTACGGCTTCAGGTTTTGCTTCCTCTGTGGTCACTTGTGCATTATCAGGGGCCGCAACTGGTTCGGGATTGCTTTGTATGGGTTCAGGCTTTTTCTTAAAAATATTAAACATAGTGCGCTTTAAATAACAATTAACGCCTATTTTAGTCGTAAAATCGACTACGTGCCATTAAGCATTAGTGGTATTAATGCGAGTGCCATTAAATTGAGCATAGGAACTAAACTAATTTAATATTTGTCATTTAAATGCTTATTTATTATGCCTATTTTTAATAACCGTTTTAGAAAGATTGTTGTGCTGATAAAACTCAAAAAAATACCTACCCGAATTGCCGTACTGTTGTTAGCGTTTACTCCCTTAATTACCCAAGCTGCCATCCAGGAATTCAAGCTCAGCAATGGCATGAAAGTGATCGTGCAGGAGGACCATCGTGCGCCGGTGGTGGTGTCACAAGTGTGGTATCGCGCAGGCAGCTTGGACGAAGTAAACGGTAAAACAGGTGTCGCGCATGTGTTGGAGCATATGATGTTCAAGGGCACCAAGCACGTGCCAGCAGGCCAGTTCTCACGACTTGTTGCCGCGGCAGGGGGTAAAGAAAACGCTTTTACCGGTACCGATTACACTTGTTATTTTCAGCAGCTGGAAAAATCGCATTTGCCTTTATCCATGAAGCTGGAAGCGGATCGCATGGCCAACCTGGTGATTACCGATGCCGAATTTGCAAAGGAAATCAAGGTGGTGATGGAAGAGCGTCGCTGGCGTACCGAAGATAAGCCGCAGTCAAAAGTGAATGAGCAGTTCCAGGCCACCACTTTTAATGCTCACCCTTATGGCAGGCCCGTAGTAGGCTGGATGAATGACCTGGAAAATATGACCGCAGCCGATGCCCGTGAATGGTACAAAACTTGGTATGCACCCAATAACGCGACCTTGGTGGTGGTGGGCGATGTTAGAACGCAAGACGTTTTAAAATTAGCCAAACAATATTTTGGCCCGCTCAAACCTAAAGTATTGCCAGCCAGGAAACCGCAGACAGAACCGGCACAAATCGGTGAGCGTCGTGTAGTGGTTAAAGCGCCAGGCAAGCTGCCGTATTTGGCGATGGGCTTTCATGCGCCTACGCTGCAAGACAAGCCCATGACTCCTGAGCAGGCTTGGGAGCCTTACGCGTTGGATGTGTTGGCCGGTGTATTAAGCGGCAATGATTCTGCCCGCTTAAACCAGAAACTGGTACGCGAAACTTCGATTGCAGTGGATGTTGGCGCTGGTTATGATAGTACTGCACGTGGCCGCCAAGCCTTGTTTGAATTGGTTGGCACGCCTGCTGAAGGCAAAACTGTGGCTGAGCTGGAAGCCGCCTTAATCGCGCAGATTGAGCTGATTAAAACAGGTGGCGTGACACAAACAGAGTTAGATAGGGTGAAGGCGGCGGTCATTGCAGCAGATGTGTATCAGCGCGATTCCATGTTTTACCAGGCGATGCAAATCGGCCAGCTGGAAACAATGGGCTACAGCTGGCGTCTGCTGGAAGAGTATCCGGACAGGTTAAAAGCGATCACTTCTGAGCAAGTGCAGGCTGTCGCCAAAAAATATTTGGTGAAAGACAATATGACGATTGCAACCCTGGATCCGCAACCGATTGATCCTAACGCTAAACCAGCCGGCAAACCCCACGTCCACTAATGAAAAACTTAAACCGCGTCGTGATGCGTTGTTACGCAACACCTTGTGTACTAAACGTACACGGCGGCACTGCTTGCCTAGCCTCACTTAGCGCTTTAAATCTTTCTGGTAATTTATATGGCAATAATTTTTCACTTTGTCATTCCCGCGAAAGCGGGAATCCATTTTAAGGTTTTACAATGAAAAAAATACAATTCTTAATCGTTTTAGTGACTAGCTTAGTCGCAATCAGTGCAAGTGCTGCCGTTAAAATTCAGCACTGGCAAACCAGTTCGGGTAGCCAAGTGTATTTTGTTGAAAATCACGATTTGCCGATTTTAGACATGAGCGTGAATTTTCCTGCAGGTAGTTCGCGCGATACCAAGCAGACTTCCGGTGTGGCGGGAGTGACCAAATACCTGATGACCTTGGGTGCGGACGGCATGAATGAAGAGGCGATTACTAACCAATTTGCCGATATCGGCGCTGTTTTGGGTGGTGAGCTGGATTTGGATAGGGCGGCTTTTAAATTGCGCACGTTGACCAGCGAGCAGGCAAAGGCACTGACGGTATTCAATAAAATACTGCACAAACCTGATTTTCCACAGGCAATCTTAGAACGCGAAAAAACACGTATCGTTGCGGGCTTGCAAGAATCGGCCACGCAACCAGAAAGCATCTCAAACAAGGCTTTTATGCAGGCATTGTATGGTGTGCATCCTTACAGCCTGGATGAGAGTGGTGAAATCGAGACAATCAATGCTATCAAGCGTGAAAATTTAGTGGCGTTTTATCAGCAGTATTACACCGCTAAAAGCGCAGTGATTGCATTGATTGGCGATATGACAGAAGCACAAGCGCATGCGATTGCTGAAGACGTATCTAAAGGCTTGCCACAAGGGGCTGCGATACCAAAAATTGCAGCCGTGACCCTGCCGCAGGCACCCAACACACAAAACATTAACCATCCAGCAAGCCAAGCCCATATTCTATTAGGTTACCCAGGTGTTAAGCGTGGTGATGCAGATTACTTTCCTTTATACGTCGGTAATTACATTCTAGGCGGCGGCGGATTTGTATCGCGCTTAACCGAAGAGGTGCGTGAGAAACGCGGTTTGGTTTACAGCGTATACAGCTACTTTATGCCGATGGGCGAGTTAGGTCCTTTTCAAATTGGACTGCAAACCAAAAAAGAACAAGCCAGTGACGCACTAAAAGTGGTGAATGAAACCGTTGCCAAATTTATGCAAAATGGTGTGACTGAAAAAGAACTGAAAGCGGCGAAATCGAACATTGTTGGCGGCTTTCCAATGCGTATCGATAGCAACAGCAAAATCCTGGATTACCTGAGCATTATCGGTTTTTACCAATTGCCCATGACCTACCTGGATGACTTCAATAAAGAAATCGAAAAAGTCACAACAGCACAAATCAAGGATGCGTTTATTAGGCGCGTCAAACCTGCTAATTTTGTCGCAGTGACAGTGGGTGCGCAGTAAATAATAAAATTAAGGTTAAAATAAGGTTTTGCACTGCATGCAAAGCCTTATTTTGCCAAAACTACCTGCCCCTAAATCCTCAAAAACCAATCAAGTCCGCATCAATGCTGGTATTTGGCGTAGCCGTCTGCTTAAGTTTCCTGATGTGGAAGGCCTGCGACCTACGCCAGAGCGCGTGCGTCAAACGGTGTTTAACTGGCTTGGCCAGGACTTAACGGGTAAAATCTGCCTGGATTTATTTGCAGGCACCGGTGCGTTTGGGTTTGAGGCATTGTCACGTAATGCAAAAAGTGTGGTGATGGTCGAAAATTCCGGTTTAGCCTATCAATCGCTGATGCAGAACCAGCAATTGCTCGACGCGAAAAACGGCCAGATTTTACGCCAGGATGTTTTAGCCTATTTAAACCACAATACACAGAAATTCGATGTGATATTTTGTGACCCGCCTTATCATAAAGCCTGGCTGGAAAAAATATTACCTACATTAAATCAGCATCTTAGCCAGGGTGGCTTGTTGTATATAGAAGCTGAATTTGCGCTTGAATCAAGCGAACTGTTAACTGGCTGGCAACTGGTCAAACAAAATAAAGCAGGCAACGTTTATTATCATTTGCTAAAATCTGAGTAAGCGTTTTGAAAACTTCTAGTTTAGGATGAAGTGCAAGGCGCACGGAGCTCAAAAACCAGAATGTACATGTGTTAAATTGATAGAGTACATGAGGATTTTGAGCACGATTTAATCCCAAAAAGTTAACGCAGCAATTCGCCTAAAATAGGAGCTTTTAGTGAGCAAAAACCGCATTGCCGTTTACCCTGGTACTTTTGACCCCATCACCTTGGGGCACGAAGATATCGTGCACAGGGCCGCTAATCTATTTGATGAATTGATAGTGGCAGTGGCTGGCAGTACCAATAAAAGCACCTTATTTACCTTAGACGAGCGTGTCGATTTAGCGAAAAGCGGGTTTAAAAAAGCCGGCAATATCAAGGTCATGGGCTTTAGCGGCTTGCTGATGCAATTTGTGCAAGACCAGGGTGCACAAATGGTGATTCGCGGTTTGCGTGCTGCCTCAGACTTTGAATATGAGTTTCAATTGGCCGGTATGAACCGCAAGCTTTATCCAAAATTAGAGACACTATTTTTAACGCCAGCCGAGCAATATATGTTTGTGTCTTCCAGTTTGGTGCGCGAAGTAGCTAAGTTGGGCGGTGACGTGCACCAGTTCGTTTCTTCTACCGTGGAAGATGCGATTATCCATAAACTTAAAAATATTAAAGCCTAAGCACACATCCATATGGCGCTTTTTATTACAGATGAATGCATTAATTGCGACGTGTGCGAGCCAGAGTGCCCGAATGAAGCGATTTACCAGGGCCAGGAAATCTACGAGATCAACCCCAACCTGTGTACGGAATGTGTAGGGCATTTTGATAAACCGCAGTGTGTGGCGGTATGCCCGGTGAGTTGCATTCCGCTCAATCCGGACATGGTTGAAACGCAGGAACAATTGCTGGAAAAGTATTACAGAATTACACAACTCAAAACTGCTTAAGCAGCTTTGCACTTGTAAAAACTAATTAAAAAACTTAAATCTTGGAGAATCTAGCATGAGAATCTTGCACACCATGTTGCGCGTGGGAAACCTGGAGCAATCTATTCATTTTTATACCAAAGTGCTGGGCATGAAGCTGATTCGCCAACATGATTATCCGGATGGTGAATTCACGCTGGCTTTCGTCGGCTATGGCAACGAATACGATAATAGCGTGATTGAGCTTACCTACAACTATGGCAAAGCCAGCTACGAAATGGGTGGTGCTTATGGCCATATGGCGATTGAAGTCGATGACGCATACAAGGCTTGTGAACAAGTGAAAGCTGCTGGCGGAAAAGTGATTCGCGAAGCAGGGCCAATGAAGCATGGCACGATTGTGATTGCGTTTATTGAAGACCCGGATGGTTATAAGATTGAGTTTATCCAAAAGGGGACTATTGAGTATCCCAGGTAAGTTACCACTGATGGCTGATAATATTCAACAGCTTAGAATTGCAGTACAAGCCGCGCTGGATGGCGATTGGGAAAAATCGCACCTTATTGCACAGGATTATTCCGATAGCACGGCCAATTGGTTGCACGCCGTACTACATAAGATTGAGGGCGACAGATTCAATAGTAATTATTGGTATGCCAGGACCAATGGCAGAAAGTTTGAAGACTTTGCTGATGCAAACCTGGAATTGAATGCGATTAAAAATAGCCTGGTCGATTAAAGCTTAGTAAGCCTGAAGCATTAGATTTTAACCGCCTGTGTCCTTTTTAATGGAAACACACTGTGCTTCTGCGCATCAATCTTATTCACAAAAAACACCTGAGCAAGCCTTGAATCTTGCAGGGTCTTGCCAAAAAAATGGTTGGCCGAGTGGTAGTGGCGGCCTTCATATAAAATCAGCGTGTTGTAGACATTATTCACGCGCACGATTTCATCGAACATGCTGTGATAGCTGGTATCCATCACGATTTGACCCGCTTTAAATCGCTCATCGTTTTCTGCTAAACAACGCTCATATTTTTCGGCATCAAAGCTTTTATTGGGCTTAAATAAAGAGGTGCCACCATTCAACGGTGCATCGGGGGTTAAATAAAGCACACCAGCAAATATGGTGTTTTGATCGGTATGAATCACACCCTGCGCATACTCTTCGGTGACGCTTTGAAAACTGGTAGAAATCGCCCAGCGCATATAATCGTATTCGGTGTTATGAAAAGCAGACACCAATTTTTTGATGATCCTTTCGTGTAGCGCTTTGTCTAGATCGACTAAATCTAATGTTCTGCTGCCCGGGTAGACATACTTTACATTTTCTTTCTCCTTAAGGGATAAGAATTGTTGTGCCAGCGCAAATTTTCGGATTGCATCTGGATTCTGATAGAAATTTTCAATAACGGCGACAGGGTATAAATTCATATCATTCATTTTTAGCGGTAATCTAGCTTGTAGTATAGCGTTGCAGGCATTTTTTTGCCACCAGCCACTTGTTGGCGCTATTGAAATCCATCCGCTGGATCCAAATAAAACATACGCTTCCAGCCTTGCCAGCCTGTTGTAAAGCGCCAAGGGTAGGGGATTAAGCTGAATACGCTGTAATGTAAATGCGGTGGCTTGCCTTTGGCGTTTCCAGAATCACCCACAGCACCAATAATGTCGCCTCTTCCGGCATAGTCCAGTACCTGTGCATTAATTGAATGAAGATGTGCGTAATAGTGGATACGCCATTTTGGCCCCAATATCGCCACTACCTTACCACCCATTTCAATACTGCCTGCATAAAGGACTATACCGTTTGTGCTGCTGATGACGCGCGACCCTTTGGCTGCGAAGATATCAATGCCTTTATGTACGCCCGATTTCCCCCACGGGGTATACCAGAAACTATTGGCGTTCCAATCTCGCGCTGTTGCATTGTTGACAGGAATAACCCCGTGCTGGGGAATGCATAGACCCAGCACCAGGGTGATTGCTAAAATAATCCATACTTTTAGCATATTGGCTTTTACACTACATCGTAAGTGGAATGTGTTTGTAAGATTTCAGGCTTGCTACTGATTTGGTACCAATCCACTTTGCGCGTAATCACCATGACCAAGGCTAGTAAGCCAAATACCAGCAATGAACCCATCAATAGCGCATTATCTTCGGATGCCAAAATGCCATACAGCGCGCCATATAAAGCGGTGAGCAAGCTGGCAAACACCAATCCATTGGTCTTGCTTTTCAAAACAAAGCTAAGGTAGTAACCCAGCAATCCCACGCAAGCGGCACTTGCGGTGAGGTAGGCATAAGCAAAGCCGATTTGTTCAGCCAACGAAATCAGTAGCAAGTAAAATAACGCCATTGCCAAGCCCACAAACGTGTACTGGGCTGGGTGGATACGCAAGCGTTTTAAAATCTCAAATATAAAGAATCCGGCAAAGGTCAGGCCAATAAATAGTAAGCCGTATTTAGTGGCACGGTCAGCCTGGCTGTATACGTTGATCGGCTCTACAAAGCCTACGGATAGGGATTCTATTGGCTCTGCAGCATTAGCATTTCTTAAGTTTGCCATCAAGGCCGCTTGGTTATTGCTAGATAACGATGAAACCTCCCAGCTTGCGCTAAAGCCATTGGCGTTAATTTTTTGGCTAGCGCTATCAGGCAAGAAGCTGCCATAAAAATGGGGTGATTTCCAACTGGATTGAAGTGCAATCTGGTTATTTTCGGCAACGGGGATTAAATTAAAGTCGTCTGTCCCACGCAGATTCAGTTTAAATTCAAAGGGTATGGTACGGTTCAAGCTGTCTTCAATATTACCCAAGTTCACATGTATGCCATTACCAATGGCGTTCACACGGCTACCTTGTGCAAAAGGCAGCAAGGTATTGCCCCAGCTAAAAACGGGTTTGGTGGTTAAGCCTCTTGGGTCACTGATGCCCAGGCTGATAAAACTGGGTTGTACCGTAATGCTGCTGCCTGCGTGATAGGAACGGATATTAAGCTGCTCTGGCAATCTAAAACTACCTTTTACCGAGCCGCCGAGTTGATACATCAGCGCTTTATAGATACCTAATTTTTTGTATTCATTGGTAAATCCACCCGCTACGTGAATGCTTTCCGGAAAGATAAATTCATATCTTTGTTCAGTTTTAAGCTCAGTTTTTTTAACACCGTTTTCTGTCGTGGTTTCTGAAAAACTTTCCAGGTAAGGTACTACTAATATTGGGCCCAATAAAGTTTGTGCCCTGGCTGAGCTTTTGGCGATATCTTCTTTTACTTCATTCTGTCTTTGTTGGCGCTCTAAAATCAGCGCATTGACATACATTACCGCCCACGACATTAAAATGGTCAGCAGAAAAATGCCCATTACTTTATATATAAATGATTTATTCACAATTAACTCCTTCAATACAATGGAGTTTGCAGAATATTCCGCTTAAGTGAAGTGATGATGCGGCTGTGTGAAGTGGGTGTGAAGTTTAAGTTTTATTCAGCGTGATAGTGGCAATGGCACCGCCATCAATGTGGTTTTTCAGTGTAACGCTACCGCTATGTAATTTAGCGACTTCCTGCACAAAATTTAAGCCTAAGCCAGTGCTTTTCTGCCCTGCATTGGGGGTATTAGCTGGGCGCGGTAGTGAGTAAAATTTATCGAATATCTTGCTTATGGCATAGTCTGGAATGCCTGCGCCATTATCGCGAATAGTGATGTGGACTTGCTCTCTATCTTCAATAACTTTTATCTCGATTTGACTATGGTCAGCGCTAAAATCCAGGGAATTTTCTAACAGGTTATAGAGCGCTTGCCCCAACAGAAAAGCATCTGCTGGCATCGAAACTGAGGTATCGGTCACAAATGAAAACTGGATATGTCGCTGTGCCGCTTTACCGCTGAGTAGATTGATTTGCGTTTGAATCAACTCATTCAATTGAATCAAGCTTACATGCTGCAGCTGTTGTTGATGCTCTAAACTCGCTAAACCCAGCATGTTTTGGATGATCGTCTGCACGCGATGAGATTGCGTTTTAATCTGCGTCAAGAAATGGGTTTGGTTGGCAAGTGGCATCTTCGGTGAAATCAATTCCAGCGCGCCTAAAATAGCGGTAATAGGGCTTTTCAACTCATGCGTTAAGTGCTGTACAGAATCTTGCACATATTGCTTACCATCCAGTTCGCTACGCATGGTTTGCATGGCGCGCGCTAAATCCGTCAGTTCATCGTTGCTGGATGTGGGTGGGTCTGCCTTATCGCCTTTGGCGACAAGCATTGCATAATCGCGTAAAGCATTGATTTTTCTGGTGAATCGCCAGGTAAACAAGGCGCCGATGGCAATCGATAGTACAAATAACAAGGCACCCCAGCGAATGATTTTCGCTTGAGCACGTTC
The DNA here is from genome assembly GCA_040387035.1 of Pseudomonadota bacterium. GTDB lineage: Bacteria > Pseudomonadota > Gammaproteobacteria > Burkholderiales > Methylophilaceae > Methylotenera_A. Next base: position 24,102 of record JAZKEN010000028.1, read on the forward strand.
AATAAAGGGTAGCAGGGCGCGGTTGGGTTTTGCAACCGTGAGGCTACCGATGATGCGGTTACCATCCATAATAGGCGCGGCAATATACATGATTGTGTCGCTATTTTTATCGCCCGCAACTACGGGGCTAGAACGCACACCATATCGCCCTTGTAGCGTCAGGTAGACGTCATTCCATTTGCTGTAATCCTGGCCCAGGGCGATATGGGCTGAATCGAAAATCACGATGCCTTTTTGGTCTGTGATATAGATGCGGTAATTAGCGGCTTGTTTTTGAATGCCCCAGATATGGACGCTATTTTTATTGGGCAGATGTGCACTGGCCAAATATTTGTTCAGGCCCTTGGCAAAGCTGCCATCGGCAATATGGCCAGATTTAACATCTTCCGCTGCCAACTCTGCCAGTATGCTGGCGGTGTCAACTAAGGTATCTTCCATGGCCTGCCGTACGCCGGGTTTTACTTCTTCTACAAATAAAGTCAGCACAAACCAGGCTGCCAAACCAACCAATACAAAATAGCCTAAAAATATTTTTAGGCTGATATTCATTTTGAACGGGGGTTTGTTCACTACAGGCTTCATGCCGTTAAGCTATAACCCATGCCGCGGTGCGTGATAATGGCATCTTGTTTGTCATTGCCCACTACCGCTTTTAATTTAGCGCGTAAGGTTTTGATGTGCGCATCAACCGTGCGCTCTAGCGTATTTTCAGCCTGCGCCCAAACAATATCCATCAGCTGGCTGCGCGAAAAAACACGTTTAGGTTGCTGAATAAAGGTTTTTAGCAGCAAATATTCATACCGGGTTAAGCTTAAATATTCGCCGTGATAGGTAATTCTGCAAGCGGCTTCATCTAAACCATAAATTTCAGATGAGGCAGGCGATTTTGTAACGGGCTCGCTTCGGCCATTGCGCCTTAGAATTGCGTGCACGCGGGCAACTACTTCACGTGGGCTAAATGGCTTGGTGACGTAATCATCTGCGCCAATCTCCAAGCCCACAATACGGTCTATTTCGTGGTTACGCGCGGTTAAGAACAATAATGGGATACTTGAAATCGAAGCATGCGGGTTTGCGCGGATGTGTTTGCAGACCTCAAAACCGGATATATCCGGCAGGCCGACATCCAGTATCACAAAATCAAATATGGTCTGTTGCAGGGCCGTAATGGCATCATGCCCTAGCAATACGTGCGTGGTTAGAATGCCTGCTTCTTTAAAGGCGTAGAGCAAGGTATCTGCAATCGCAGGCTCGTCTTCAATGATTAAAACATGCAGGGTCATGCCGCTATTTTAGGCTAAATTGAGGGTATATTGCCTGATTCAAATAACAAAAAAGCCTGCAATTTGCAGGCTTTTATTCAAACAATAATTAAATATTTTTGATCAAGTTGTGATTAAACAGCATCAGACCTAGACTGCATCAGACAATGTCACGTATTTCATTTGACCATTAATAATCATAAAGCTGGCGTCCATCATGCCGTGAGATTTCAGTACCGCATCGCGATACACCCACATCACGCCCGCTACATCGCCAGTTGCATTTTTCATCATGATAATTTCATCTGGCTTGCCAAAGTTATTGGCCACTTGATTCGGCAGAGTTTTCTCAACTATGTCGTGGAATTTAATTGGCGACATAACTTTACCGTCATGCGCAGCGTTTTGATTGAAGCCTGCAGCGTTAGCTTTAAATGAGCCAAATGCAATCGTTGATAATACTAAACCGCCGAGTAAAATACTCTTCGTTAATTCTCTTTTCATTTTTATCTCCCTCTAATTAACTTAGATGAATAATATCAAAGAGATATGTCGGATTGATGACGAGC
>JAZKEN010000029.1:0-25724 GCA_040387035.1 Pseudomonadota bacterium
AGGTACGCCAGGATGTGTGGGTTGTTGGTAAGCCTTTGGATCACTTTAGTTTCCCCTCAGGCCACACATTGCACGCGGTAGCGTTTAGCGTGGTAGCCATGCAATACTATCCAGAGCTATCCATTGTGCTGGTGCCATTTACAATCATGGTGGCAATGTCCCGCGTGATTTTAGGGTTACATTACCCTAGTGACGTGTTGGCAGGTGCGACTATCGGTTATTGTATTGCGCAAAGTTATTTAATGATATTGGCTTAATGACCAGGCTTAGCTGTAAGCCTTAAGCAATCTTTACTTAACCACTGTACTGTAAAAGTGAATCGGTGTGGCTAAGCGTTTTGTCAGATCTTTCAAACATTTTTCACGCCAAATTACCATCTCGGTGGCGCTCAGGTGATTGAGCTCAGGCTCCCACTGCGGCCGATTACCTTTAACCGATTGATCAAAGTGCCCTAATGCGTGTTTGGTTTTGGTCAAATAATATTCCAGGCTCTTCATAAACCGCTTGTCTTTTAGCTTGGCAACCAACAACACCCCTTGTGATAGAAAGCTGACCCTAAGTGCATAGTCGGCCCAAGCCAAGCGTCTTAGATGTGTGGACGCTTGTGCTGGAGATAAACTGGTTTTTGAATCAGAGAAGCAGGGTGCCACAAAAGCGCTTAATTCATTTATGTGCAAACGGATAAGCTGATGGGGCGTATAGCGTATCTGTGACGCAATATGGGCATCCATGGCCCATTCTGAGGCGATATGTGTCATCACCGATTTGTTCAGCCAGGGAATGCGTTTCCACTTTGCTTCAAAGGCGGGTACAAAATGATTGTGCGCTACCACATCCACAAACAGATGGCTGGTATAGCCAATCGCAATCGCCAGCTCTTCATCCGTGCTGGCATTGCTCATCATCCATTCTGCCTTTTGCCATTGATGCGTGCTGTTGAAGGATTTTGAAATAATGGCCAGGTCGGGTAAACAAGCACCTGCCATTACTAAAGTCGGTAATTTCTTTACCACCTGTTGCAGCCTGGGGTCTAATAACGGTGTTGCCATTAACAACCATTGCGCAAAATAAATATGCGTGTACAAGCCCCAGGCATTGGCATCCATAGCGAATATACTCAGCGGAATACAATATAAAAGCGGCTTGTAATAAGGTTTTATCATGTCGCGTACTTTTACACTTGGCCATTAAATTTAAATGACAGCCCAGTGATAATTGTGTGACATTCATCAACAAATTAGCTAAACTTTTCATCAAGCCGTCACAATGTATCGCTACCATAAAATATCAAAATCTATGGTTAAGCCAATGAATATATTACTTATTTCTGATGTTTACTTTCCGCGTGTGAATGGTGTTTCTACTTCCATTAGAACGTTCACCCAACAGCTGCAAAAAATGGGACATAACGTACATTTAATCGCGCCGGATTACGGCGTGACGACAGATGATGAAGCCTGGATTACCCGCGTACCTGCGCGTGCGATTTATTTTGACCCTGAAGATAAATTGATGAAATACGCAGAAGTGCTTAAATTGATCCCCAAATTACAGCCTCTGCAGTTCGATTGCTTGCATATCCACACGCCATTTATTGCGCACTACGCAGGATTAAAATTAGCCAAAGCCTTGAAAATTCCAGCGGTAGAAACCTACCACACGTTTTTTGAGGATTACCTGCATCACTACCTGCCATGGATTCCACAATTCGCGGCACGTGGCTTGGCCAGGTTGATCTCTAAAAGACAATGCAACCAAGTCGATGCAATCGTTGCACCATCGCAGCCTATGCTGGATGTTCTGCGCGGTTATGGTGTCACCAGTCAGGCCGAAGTGATTGCAACGGGTCTGCAAGCCAGCAGTTTTAATGCGGCCGATGGCAACGCTTTTAGAATTAAACATGATATAGCGCTAGAGCGACCAATGATGTTATACGTTGGCCGTGTGGCGCATGAAAAGAATATTGGATTTTTGCTGGTAGTGGCTAAGTTGATAAGTGACGTCATGCCTGAAGCCCTGCTGGTTATTGCTGGCGAAGGCCCTGCCTTAAGCAGTTTACACGCCTTGGTCAAAGCGCATAATATTGAAAAAAACGTACAATTTATTGGCTATTTAGATCGCAATACAGAGCTCAATAGTTGTTACAAAGCGGCCGATGTATTTGTATTTGCCTCAAAAAGCGAAACGCAAGGCTTGGTAATCTTGGAAGCGATGGCACAAGGTACGCCAGTGGTTGCAATCGCTGAATTAGGTACCGCTTCTATTTTGATAGAAGGACAGGGCGCGCTCATTTCCACAGAAAATGAATCAGAGTTTGTGCAAAAAGTGCATAGCTTGCTGATCAACCCGCAGCGCCGCCAGCAACTGAGTGAAACGGCAAGAAATTATGCGCAAAAGAAATGGTCAGCCGAAATACAGGCAGAGCGCATGCTTAAGTACTATATGATATTAACTAGCATGCACGATCACCAATCCAAGAAGGTGACAGAGTTAAGCATACAGCAGAACTAGCTGCGCAAATGTGAACAATTAAAAAGCCAGCAATGCTGGCTTTTTAATTAACTATGTAGCAAACGGATTAACCAAATTTACCGGTAATATAATCTTCTGTTTCCTTACGGGTCGGGCGTGTGAAGATCATATCGGTATCGCCATACTCAATCAGCTCACCAAGATACATATACGCCGTGTAATCCGATACGCGTGCGGCTTGCTGCATATTGTGCGTCACCACCAGAATAGTCAGTTTTTCTTTTAACTCACTCATTAACTCTTCAATATTGGCCGTCGCGATTGGGTCCAATGCAGAAGTCGGCTCATCAAATAACATGATCTCAGGGTCTGTCGCCAATGCGCGCGCAATACATAAACGTTGTTGCTGGCCGCCAGATAAGTTAAAGGCCAAATCGTGCAAACGGTCTTTTACTTCGTTCCACAAAGCACCGCCTTTTAACGCTTCTTCTACTTTGTCATCTACCATGCGCTTGTTTTTTTCACCGCGCACACGCAAGCCGTAAGCCACGTTTTCGTAAATCGATTTAGGGAAAGGGTTTGGCTTTTGAAACACCATGCTGATACGCATACGCACTTCAATCGGGTCTACGCCAGGCTCCAGGATATTGGTGTTGTCCGGCTGCATGACGATCTGGCCTTGGTATTTATTGCCGGGATACAGGTCGTGCATACGGTTAAAGCAGCGCAGGAAAGTCGATTTACCACAGCCTGAAGGGCCAATTAATGCCGTGATTTTATTTTCGTACAAAGGCATATTAACGCCTTTTAAGGCTTGCATGCCGTTGCTGTAAAAAAAGTTTAAATCACGCGATTCTGCTTTAATTGCTGTTGTTACATTGGACATAAATTTTCCCAAAAAACCTTTTAATTATTTAAATCTATTTATTATCAAATTGCTTTTGTTGATTACCACTTGATGTTTTTCCGAATCTTGTAACGCAGGTAAATAGCCGTGCCGTTCATCAGCAAAGTCACAATAATAATAATGGCGCCCGTTGCCGCGGCATTGATATGGAATGCATGATCCGGGCGTGACAGCCAGTTGAACATTTGAATGGGCAATACGGTGAAGCCGGATGTGAGCCATTCAAAGTTAATAAAAGGCGGCGTTTCTGAAACAGGAGAGGGTGGCAAGAAAGCAATGAATGTCAGCGCGCCAATGGTAATCACAGGCGCCGTTTCGCCCAATGCACGCGCCATACCGATAATCACGCCGGTTAAGATGCCGCCTTGTGAATATTTTAAAACATGGTCTTTAACCACTTGCCATTTGGTGGCACCCACAGCATAAGCCGCTTCGCGAATCGCCACCGGTATGGCGCGAATGGATTCGCGGGTCGACACAATGACAATCGGCAGAATTAATAAACCAAGCGTTAAGCCGGCAGTCAACACGCTTTGGCCCAAGCCTAAGCCATAGACAAATAAACCAAGTGCCAATAAGCCGTAAACAATGGATGGTACACCCGCCAGGTTAGAAACGTTGATTTCAATCAAATCCGAAAACCAGCCTTTTTTTGCATATTCTTCCAAGTACAAACCAGCGGCCACTCCCATAGGTACAGCCGTGATAAATGTCACAGACATGACTAACAGTGAGCCTACCCAGGCAGATAGCAAGCCTGCTCTTGCCGCGCGGCGGGAAGGGAAGTTACTGAAAAAATCCAGGTTAAAACGACTGTAGCCATCCATCACCAGATCGATAAATAGGGTACATAAGGTAAGCAAGCCAATCATCAATGCGATTAAGCCGATGATAGAGAACAAAACGTCGTTGCGTTTATGTCGCTTAATCATTGCGCGTACGCTATCAAGGTTATCTAGCACGCTGGCTTGCGTTTTTTTGGCTAATTCAGTCATGTTTTTAAACTTTAATGATTAATAATTTTCGCGGAATTTTTTGCGCGCAAGGTGGCCAAGAATATTGAATGTTAATGTCATTAACATCAGCACCAAGCCCGCCGCAAAAATACTTTGATAGCCGATGCTGCCATGCGGCAAATCACCTAGCGCCACTTGTACAATGTAGGCTGTGATCGTTGCTGCACTTTCCATCGGGTTAAAGGTCAGGTTGGGTTGTTGGCCTGCCGCTACGGCTACCACCATGGTTTCACCCACGGCACGCGATATAGCCAGAATGTAAGCAGCGATAATGCCGGAGATGGCAGCAGGAGTGACCACTTTAACCGCTGTTTGAAAACGGGTAGCGCCCATGGCATAGCTGCCTTCACGCATACTCATGGGTACTGCGCGCATCGCATCTTCCGCCACTGAGCTGATGTAAGGAATAATCATAATGCCCATCACAATGCCTGGGCCTAACATATTGAAACCTGGCAGATCCGGGAATATTTTTTGTAATAACGGTGTGACAAACAAAAGCGCAAAGTAGCCAAATACCACCGTTGGCACACCCACTAAAAGCTCTAGAATCGGTTTAACGGTTTCGCGCACTTTGTGGCTGGCGAATTCAGATAAGTAAATGGCACCAATGGTGCCAAGTGGAATCGCCACACATAACGCGATCGCCGATGTGGTCAGCGTACCGGCAACCAAAGGCATAATGCCGAAGTGGGCATCTTCAAAAAGTGGTGTCCATTGTGTATCGGTAAGAAAATCAACAACAGATACCGCTTTAAAGAAAGACAGCGACTCAATGATCAGCACCGCCACAATGGCAAATGTGGTCAACACCGCAGAAAGGGCGGCTAGCATCAGGATAAACTCAATGATGCGCTCGCGTACATTACGTTTAATATTTTTGGCTAAACGCGGGCTGATAGTGGTGTTGTGGTTTGCAGTGGCCATTGAGTAGAATTTTTATAAGTGACTTTAAATTTTATGAACGTATTGTAATGAATTAATGTGACAAATATAAGACAATTTGCATTTCTGCTAGCAAGTAAAAGCGCTTGAGCCTAAAGGTATGTATCCCTGTTGACCATAAAAAAGACGGCATTAAGCCGTCTTTTTTATGGTGTGAATATTACTTAATACGCGCTAATAACTCTTCAATCTTTACGCCTACTTCTGGTGTGCCATCAAAACCGGTTCCCGCTTTTAAGGCTTTCCAATGTTTGTTTACAGCGGCATACTCGTTGGTTGGCAACGGAATGTATTTTACTTCTTTTACCAAAGCTGGGGCATTGTCTAAATAGAAGTTAATAAAGGCTTTCACTTCTGGTTTAAACGCAGCAGAGGTTGCATTGACATAAATAAACAATGGGCGCGCAAGTGGTTGGTAGGTACCATTCTTAACGCTTTCATAGGTCGGCATTACAGCAGCAGCGCCCTTTTTGGCCACAATTGGCACCGCTCTCAGTTTGTCTTCGTTCTCTTCAAAGTAAGCAAAACCAAAATAACCTAAACCACCTTTGTCAGATTGCACGCCCTGCACCAACACATTGTCATCTTCTGATGCGGTGTAATCACCGCGACTGGATTTTGCTTTACCTACAATTGCTTCGGTAAAGTAATCAAACGTACCTGAGTCAGAACCAGCGCCAAATAATTTAAGCGGTGTGTCGGGGAAAGCTGGGTTCACTTGCTTCCAGGATTTTACTTTGCCTTGTGCTGCTGGCTCCCACATTTTTTTCAAATCTTCTACCGTTAAGCTTTTAACAAAATCGTTGTTTTTGTTTACGACAACAGTCAAGCCATCGTACGCCACTGGCAACTCAATGTATTGAATGCCCGCTTCTTTACAAGCGTCCATTTCTTTTTTCAAGATCGGGCGGGAGGCGTTTTGTACATCGGTTTCGCCACGGCAGAATTTTTTAAAGCCGCCACCGGTGCCTGAAATACCTACCGTTACTTTTACCTTGGTCGCAATTTGATACTCTTCTGCAACTGCTTCGGTAATCGGGTAAACAGTACTTGAACCGTCGATTTTGATGATTTTATCGGCGGCGAATGCGCTTGATGTTGATAAAGCTGCAGCAACCATTGCGGCAATTTGTAAGGACTTGCTTAATACGGTGTTCATAAAATCTCCATTTATTTAACTGCTAATTTTAATAAACCAGACTTTAAATTGTATATGTGACAAATTGATGACAAAAATATGAACAAGAATCATATGGCAAAAATAAGCCGTGTTTTTCGCCATATGATGATGTTGAGAAGCCTACATTTTAAGTGAAAGGCCAATGTGGTAACACAGGGCGGCAATCAATCCCGCACACGGTATGGTTAAAACCCAGGCCCAAACAATACGCGAAGCCAGGCCCCAGCGCACAGCAGACACGCGACGTGACAAACCCACACCGATAATCGCGCCGGTGATGGTGTGTGTGGTTGATACGGGGATGCCCAACGAAGTGGCCAAAAACAGCGCAATTGCACCTGAAGTCTGTGCGCAGAATCCACCCGACGGGCGAATACGCGTAATGCCCATGCCCATGGTACGTACAATGCGCCAGCCACCAAACAGGGTGCCTGCTGCCATGGCGATCTGGCAGGCAATCACCACCCAGAATGGCACATGAAAATCACCTTGAATATAGCCGTTTGCGTACAATAATACCGCGATGATACCCATGGTTTTTTGTGCGTCATTGCCGCCGTGACCCAGGCTATATAAAGAAGAAGAAACAAATTGCAGCTTATTAAAACGCCGTTCAGTCGGGTAGGGCGATGATTTTTCAAATAGCCATAACACAACAATCATCAGGATCAGCGCCAGCAACATACCGAATAAAGGGGAAAGGATAATCGCCACAGAAGTCTTAATCAGTCCTTTTGCGACCACGGCACTCCAGCCTGCTTTGGCAAGGCCGGCACCAACCAAGCCACCTACCAGCGCATGGGATGACGATGATGGAATGCCGAACCACCAGGTAATTAAATTCCACGAAATGGCACCGCCAAGTGCGCCGAATATCACCGCGTTATCAATCACTTCTTTATTGATGATGCCGGAGCCAACCGTGTTGGCGACATGCAGGCCAAAGAATAAAAATGCGATTAAATTAAAAAAAGCTGCCCAGATAACGGCAGCTTGCGGGGTCAATAATCGCGTTGAAACCATGAGTGCGATCGAATTTGCCGCGTCGTGAAAGCCGTTCATAAAGTCAAATACAAGGGCCACAAACACCAGCAAGCCCATGACAATCATTGCGTGCTCAATCATATGCGTTCCAGCACCACACCATGAATCACGTCTGAAACGTCCTGGCAGCTATCAACCGCCTCTTCAAACATATCGTACAGTTCTCTTGAGCGGATCAGCGTCCGTGCGTCGGTCTCTTCCGCAAACAAGCGGCGCATACCTGCGCGCATCACATGGTCCGCTTCGCCTTCTATATTGTTGATTTCTTCGCAAGTGCGCAAAATCTTTTCGGCGTTTTTCATATCAGACAGCATATTCACTGCCTCACGTACTTTTTCAGAGGCGCGTAATAGAATCTGCGCCAACGCTACCATCTCAGGCGTAAAATTGCTGTGACCATAAATACTGGCGCTTTGCGGAATATTTTCCATGTAATCGATAATATCGTCTAGCGCCATGGCCAGTTCACGGATCTCGCGACGGTCAAACGGGGTGATAAAAGTTTTGTGCAGCGTTAGCAGAATGTCTTTGGTGTATTCGTCTGCTTCGCTTTCAATGCGGCAAATCTCTTTAAAGTGCTCATCAAACTTGCTGGCATCATTCACAGCAGTCATCATTGCAAGCACCTTGGAGCCTTCAACCGCACAGTCTGCCAGGCTATTAAATTGCCTGAAATAATTGTCGCTGCGCGGTGAAATGGATGCCATCAGACTGCTGAATATTCCATTAGCCATATCTTAAATCTCCCTATAAAACGTCATTTTAATTATGACAATAATGTTACAGGAGGCTGGGCTAAACTGCATCAATTAAAGGTAATTAAATTGGTGTTAATATCTGCGTTCCTTTCATCATCAGGCCTTAAAAGTAATGGCAACCCATACAATGTTGAGCGAGCACGCATCGGAATACATAGGCACTGCTTTGCTGCTGATGGTGGTAACAGGCTCAGGAATAATGGGCGAGCAGCTTAGCCCAGCTAATGCTGCAATTGCCTTGCTGGCGAATAGCATTGCCACTGGCTGTGGCTTGTATGTGCTGATTACTTTGCTAGCACCAATCTCAGGCGCACATTTCAACCCATTAGTGAGCTTATACGCATGGCGAATGGGCTTTATTGATCGCAAAAATTTAATTGCCTATTGCCTTGCTCAGTTCGCCGGTGCTATCAGTGGCGTATGGTTAAGCCATGCATTGTTTTCCCTACCTGTTATTCAATATTCAAGCAAACCCAGGCATGGCTTGAGTATTTGGATCAGTGAATTAATAGCCAGCGCTGTTTTATTGGCTGTGATTCATCTTGGGATAAAAAGCAATAAAGAAAAATTACCGATGTTAGTGGCATTGACCGTGACGGCAGGCTACTGGTTTACCTCTTCTACCTTCTTTGCAAACCCTGCGGTAACATTAGCCAGAAGCTTAACAGATACTTTTGTTGGGATTGCACCCGCCGATGTTATTGGGTTTATCTGTGCGCAAATTATCGCGCTATTATTGATATTGATTGCTATATGGAAAATATGAGTAGCGTAACGATTTATTACAACCCCGCCTGCGGCACTTCGCGCAACACCTTGGCCATGATACGCGCCAGTGGTGTTGAGCCTGAGGTGATTGAATATTTAAAAACGCCGCCAAGCCGGGAAAAACTGATTGACCTAATCACGCAAATGGACATCGCACCGCGTGATCTGCTGCGCGAAAAAGGCACGCCTTACGCCGATTTGGGTTTGGGCGATTTAACATTAAGCGATGCAGTTTTGATTGACGCCATGTTGCAACATCCGATTTTGATCAATCGTCCGATTGTGGTCACGGCAAAAGGCGCAAAGTTATGCAGGCCCTCGGAATTGGTGCTGGATATCCTGGAGAATCCAGACTTTGGTGAATTCACCAAAGAAGATGGCGAAAAAATAACGCATAAGCCTTGAAAGCGCCCGCTAAATAAAGCGGCTTGATTTGGCGCCATAATACGGCTTAAGCCTTTGCTGTATAATGCTGGTTTTTAGTCTTTAGCAAGCCAACATGGAAGCCGAACAACTCAATATTATCGCCAATCGCCTGACGGACTTAAGCGCGCGCCACCAAGCCCTTCGGGGGTATCTTTGACTTTGAAAACAAGTCGCAAAAACTGGAAGAAGTTAACGGCCTATTAGAAGACCCGAAGATTTGGGATAACGCCAAAAAAGCACAGGAATTAGGCAAAGAAAAACGCATGCTAGAGCTGGTGGTGCATAACCTGCAGAATCTTGAGAATGGTCTGAAAGACAGCCAGGAATTATTTGACATGGCGCGTGAAGAAAATGACGACGACACGCTATTGAGTGTGGATACCGACACGCAGAACATTGAAACGCAAATCGCCGCCATGGAATTCCGTCGCATGTTTTCAGGCGAATTAGACGCCAATAACTGCTTTATCGAATTTCAATCCGGCAGTGGCGGCACGGAAGCGCAAGACTGGTGCAATATGTTGCTACGCATGTATCTGCGCTATGCCGAGCGCAAAGGTTTTAAAGTAGAAGTGCTGGAATTATCCGATGGTGATGTGGCGGGTATTAAAGGCGCATCGATTAAAATCACCGGCGATTATGCCTATGGTACTTTGCGCACCGAAAACGGCGTGCACCGACTGGTGCGCAAATCGCCCTTCGATTCAAACGCCAAGCGCCATACCAGCTTTGCCAGCGTGCAGATTTTCCCGGAAGTTGATGACAGTATCGAGATTGATATCAATCCGGCCGATTTACGCATTGACACTTACAGGGCAAGCGGCGCAGGCGGTCAGCACATCAACAAAACCGATTCAGCGGTGCGTATCACGCATTTGCCCACTAACGTCGTTGTGCAATGCCAGAATGACCGAAGCCAGCATCGCAACCGCGAAGAGGCGATGAATATGTTGAAAGGCGCGCTGTATAACCTAGAACTTAATAAGCGCAATGCCGACAAACAAGCGCTGGAAGATGCCAAAACCGATATCGGCTGGGGCCATCAAATCAGGAGTTATGTGTTAGACCAAGGCCGCATCAAAGATCTGCGCACCAATGTGGAGATCGGCAATACGCAGGGCGTGCTGGACGGCGACCTTGACCCATTTATACAAGTTAGTTTGAAGCAGGGAGTTTAAGCGTGAGTGACAATAATCAGCAAAATAATGAGATAGCACCGGTAGATGAAAATCATGTAATTGCAGAACGCCGTGAAAAATTAAAAGCGATTCGTGAAGCAACCCAAGGTGTGGCTTTCCCAAACGACTTTAAACCTTTGCATAAAGCGCTGCCTTTACAATCGCAATATGGTGAAACTGATAAAGAAACCTTAGACCCACAGGCGATTTCAGCAACAGTTGCTGGCCGTATGATGCTAAAGCGTGTGATGGGTAAAGCGAGTTTTGCGACCATCCAAGATGCGACAGGCCGTATTCAGTTATATATCGCACGCGATGAAGTGGGCGAAGAAGTATACGAAAGTTTCAAGCACTGGGATATGGGCGATTTTTTAGGCGCTAGTGGCCGCTTATTTAAAACGCGCACAGGTGAATTATCCATTCATGTAACAGAGTTACGCTTGCTGACAAAATCATTACGCCCATTGCCAGAAAAATTCCACGGCTTGCAGGATCAGGAAGTCAAATACCGCCAACGCTATGTGGATTTGATTACCTCTGAAGAAACGCGCGCTACTTTCATCGCGCGCAGCAAAGTGACTTCTGCCATCCGCAACTTTATGATTCAAAATGAATTTTTAGAAGTTGAAACGCCGATGCTGCACCCGATTCCCGGTGGCGCATCTGCCAAACCATTTATTACGCACCACAATGCGCTGGATATGCAGATGTTTATGCGTATCGCGCCAGAGCTCTATTTAAAGCGTTTGGTAGTGGGTGGCTTTGAGCGCGTGTTTGAAATCAACCGCAATTTCCGCAACGAAGGTTTAAGCGTTCGCCATAATCCGGAATTCACGATGATGGAATTCTATGCGGCTTACACGGATTACAATTGGTTGATGGATTTTACTGAGCAATGTATTCGCGCGGCTGCGATTGCGGCGCGCGGAACGGCCACATTGACCTATGATGGCAAAGAGGTGGATTTAAGTAAGCCCTTTGAGCGGCTGACGATTGTGGGTGCGATTCAAAAATATGCGCCGCAATATACACTTGAGCAATTAAATGATGCTGCGTTTTTGCGTGCGGAAATATTGAAACACGGTACCAAGCCGTTTAACCATGCCGGTTTGGGTGCACTGCAATTGGCTTTGTTTGAAGAGACGGCCGAAAGCCAATTATGGCAGCCGACTTATATTATCGATTACCCGGTTGAGGTGTCGCCTTTGGCGCGTGCGTCGGATAAAAACCCGGAAATCACCGAACGCTTTGAGCTATTTATCACCGGTCGCGAAATGGCCAATGGCTTTAGTGAGTTAAATGATGCAGAAGACCAGGCAGCAAGATTCCAGGCGCAGATGAAAGCCAAGGAAGCCGGCGATGCAGAAGCCATGTATTACGATGCCGATTTTATTCGCGCACTGGAATACGGCATGCCACCGACCGGCGGCTGTGGTATCGGTATTGACCGCCTAGTGATGCTGATTACCGACTCACCGAGTATTCGTGATGTGATCCTGTTTCCGCATATGCGTGCAGAAAGTTAAGTTGTTTAAGCGGTAACTTTATACTTACTGAATTAAAAACCATCTGGTGAAAGCCAGATGGTTTTTTTTATTGTTGTAAATAAACAACGCTTGATGTCTTTTTTGTGAAATGTAGGACTATTCCGAAATATGTAGTCATCTGTCATAAATTTGTCATGTTGCGCCACCAAAATCCACCCTGTTGAATAAACGAAACGAAGCAGTTCATTAATTTAAGGGGATTTTGGAATGAGTTTCAAATTACGTAGTTTGGTGGCAACAACGCTAGCAAGCACGATTTTACTAGGTTTAAGTGGTGTTGCACTGGCTGATTCTAACACCGACTTAGTACAAGCATTGGTGACTAAAGGTGTGCTAACTGAAGAAGAAGGCGCATTGCTAACCAGAGGTCGCGCTGAAGAAATGGGTGTTCAAAAGAAAAAAGAAAGCAAATACTCAACCAACGCGGTCAAATTGCGCGGCTATGTACAAGTGCGCAATACCACCATGCTAGGCGGTGATGATGGTATTAACTTGTGGTCTGACCGTTCTGTAGGTGATGATAAATCATTAGGCGATGCCGATAAAAACTTCCTGATTCGCCGTGCACGATTGGTGATTTATGGCGATTATGGCGATCATTTAAGTTACTACATCCAGCCAGACTTTGCGAGCTCTGTTGGTGGCACATCAAACTCAAATGCAAACGGCGCTGGTAATTTTGCACAGCTGCGTGATGCTTACGGTGATTTGTATTTTGATAAAACACGTGTACACCGTATTCGTTTAGGTCAATCAAAAGTACCGTTCGGTTTTGAAAACCTGCAGTCTAGCCAAAACCGTCTGGCTCTAGATCGTAACGATGCCTTAAACAGTGCGGTGCGTGATGAGCGTGATTTAGGTGCTTTCTACTACTACACACCGGAAACGACACAAGCTTTGTTTGAAGAAATTTCAAAAGCGGGTTTAAAACATTCAGGCAACTACGGCCTGTTTGGTATCGGTGCATATAATGGCCAGGGCGCCAATGCGCGTGACCAGAATGATAATTACCATATTGTTGCGCGTTACTCACAACCTTGGAAAACAGAAAGTGGCCAAATCTACGAAGCAGGTATTCAAGCTTATAAAGGTGACTACATTTCAACCACAGGCGCATACAGTAGACGCGTAGGTAGCAATCTGGTTTCTGCGACGCCAACCTTAGGCTCAGGCGTGCCGCTTTCAGGCCGCAATGGTATTGCCGATGAACGCGTCGGCGTTAGCTTTATGATGTATCCGCAGCCATTCGGTATCCAGGCGGAATGGAACTGGGGTCATACGCCAGGTTTAGATGTGGCTAGCAACCGTATTGAGGAGAAAAATTTAAACGGTGGCTATATCCAGGCCATGTATAAGTTTGATAACGTGAAATTTTTTGACACCAACGGTACTGTAATCCCGTTTGTTAAATACCAATATTTTGATGGTTACAACAAAGCCGAAACCAACTCGCCGAAAAACGAAGTGCATGATTGGGAATTGGGTGTTGAATGGCAAATTGCGCCAGAAGTTGAAATTGTTGCAGAGTACCATCGTATGAACCGTACTAACTTGGTGACAGGTGCTAGAAATGCGGCAAGCGCTTCTAACAACTTGCCCGCAAGACAAGATTACGAAAACTTTAGTGCTGATGCTTTGCGTATTCAAGTGCAGTATAACTACTAGTTAATCTAGGGTATTTCAATCGTAAAAAAACCCGCGCAAGCGGGTTTTTTTATCAGCATGGTGTTGATACAAGAGCGAATAAGATTGGTCTAGAGAAAATTAGTGCAGTAGTAATTAACCACATTTAAGAATTTTTGTTTGATTTACATGGATTACCAGCTACTATCAATTCATATTATAAAAGGTCGATATGACTGGTCGCCGTAATCCCAAACAAAATGATTTTTTAGCCAGGCTAAGCCCTGCGCTCTATTCGGCACTTTTGCCGGATCTGCAATTGATTCCGTTACCCCGAGATTTAGATCTTTATCAAAAACCGGGCAAGATTGATTTTATCTATTTTCCAGTCAGCAGCATTATTGCGGTAGTAAAGGTGCTGATGGATGGCATGGCACCGGAAGTGGCAACGATTGGTAATGATGGTTTGGTTGGTACGGATGCGTTTATGCATGTCTACTCGCCAACTAATCGTGTCGTTGTGCAAAGTGCCGGCTGGGGTTACAGGGTTAAAGTAAATGTTGCGCAGAAGTTGTTTGATAACGAGCCAGAATTCAGGGCGCTGGTTTTAAAATATATACATGTGATCTTTACGCATTCTTCACAGATTGCGGCATGCAATCGCTACCACAATTTAGATCAGCAAGTGTGTCGGTTTTTATTAACCAGTTTAGACCGATGGGCTTCAAACCGCATTAGTTTAACGCATCAACGCGTAGCCGATTTGCTGGGAGTGAGAAGATCGGGTGTTTCGGAAGTGTCTTCAAGATTAGCCCAGCTGGAATTGATTGAGTATCATCGCGGCTGTGTCACCATTTTAAATCGGTCAGGATTAGAGAAAATAGTTTGCGAATGTTACAAAGTCATGAAGCAAGAGCAAAAACAATCGTAAACTAAAGCCCGTGCTTTGCTAGGCATGGCTTTATACAGTCACTATTGGCTGATGCTTAAACACTTACAATTTTATTTAAATTGTTGGTACGTTAGCGTACAAAACAATTATTACTATCACTTTAATATGTATTTGATTTTTAATGAAATCATCAGACTAAAATTTGTTTCAGTGGTTTATTTTTTGGAATAGGCCTTTTTAGTTTGAATTTATCTATAACACGATGTAACGAAGAGAGCATTCATTGACAGATAATCAACCAGCATTACATGAGCAGAGCAGATTGAGTGCCTTACAACATTTAAAAGTGTTAGATTCACCGTTTGAAACAATATTTGACAGTATTACTCGCATGCTAAGCGATGTTTGCGGTATGCCTATCGCATTAATTTCACTTGTTGATGAAAACAGGTTGTGGTTTAAGTCGAACGTGGGTTTGGAAAGCTTTATAGAAGCGCCGCGTGAAGGCTCTTTTTGCCAAGAAACACTGCAAAATGGTGGCTTGCTGGAAATCCCTGACGCCAGTTTAGATGAGCGTTTTTGGGATAAACCAATGGTAACTGGCCACCCAGACCTTAGATTTTATTGCGGAGTGCCGATTAAATTGCCAATGGGTGAAGTTATCGGTGTCATTTGCGTATTGGATCTAAAGCCCAACTACTTAAACGAATACCAGCGTAAAACGATTGAAGGCCTTGCAAAACTGGTTTCGCAATTGCTCGTTTTGCGTGAAATCAATCTTAAAAGAAATTAACTCACGCATCAGTCATTTATGTCAATTTAAGTATGATGAAAAGTACGATCAAAAACCGCTGGCAATAGCGGTTTTTTTATGCCTCAATCTTTAGCCAACATGCACCAAAAAAGCATTTTAGATGCACTAAAGTCGTGCGTAACGGCTCACCACTATCTTTAAAATACTCCCGTTATCAAGCATGGCTAAACCACTAATATGGCTCTGCAGGCCGCTAGCAAGCTATATGCTTCCCTATTTAACAAGGTTGGAACGCTAATTGCTAAATTAATCATGTAAGCAACATTGTTTGTACGGCATCTATGGCTTTAATGGATGCGCGACGGATAGGGGAGCACTCATGATTAAACACTACTTAACTACAATGTACACACTGCTATTAGTGTTAAGCATGGTTAATAGTGCCTGGGCAAAACCATCTGATGCCATATTGAGCGAGCTTAGCGCCAGCGTATTACGCGTCAAGGTGCAACTGCCTAACGGTAGCCTTGGCTTGGGTTCTGCCGTTGTTGTCGGCAAAAATGAGGTGATTACCAATTGTCATGTGGTGACTGATGCCAACAATGTATCGGTTATTGTTAATGGTGAGCCACACAAAGCCACGGCGATTAAAGCAGATTGGCATCATGACCTGTGTATGCTGACCGTAGAAAACCTGGACGTACCAAGTGTGAAGATTGGCGCTAGCAAAGCGCTTCAATACGAAGAGTCCATTTTTACCATCGGTTACCCTGATGAAACCAAGTCGCCTGTTAGCACCTTTGGTGTGGTTAAGGGCTTATTCCCAATGGATGACAGCGTGATTATTCGCGCTAGCAGCGCATTTAGATTGGGCGCTAGTGGCGGCGGTGCATTTGATGATGCGGGTAAGCTGATTGGTATCATCACTTTAAAGAGCAAAGGCCATGCGGCGCAATACTTCTATATGCCAGTTGAATGGGTACAAGCGCTAATGCGCAAACCTGCGCAAACCCTGGGTGTAAAAAGCGAAAAACCATTTTGGGCGATGGATGCCAAGCAACGCCCTTATTTTATGCAAGTCGTGCAACCCTATGTGAGCCAAGAGTGGGCCACTTTGCTAAAAGTAGCGACGCAATGGGTACAAACCGAGCCAAATACAGCCGAATCCTGGTTTTATTTAGCGGCTGCTGAGTATGCAACCAAAGATTACAGCCAGGCTGAAGAACACTTTAAAAAGGTGCTGGCATTGAATCATCAACACAGCCAAGCCAGTGAATACTTGGCTAAGATTGCACAACAAACCACAAAAGCCGACATGGCCTTAAGCCACGTTGCCCAATTGGATTAACATTTAGCTGCTTTATTCAGTCATTTGGTGCGGGTGGTGCACCGGCTTGATTGTGGTGTTAAGCGATTTTAAATGCCGATACAAGATACGCGTTTCCAACAGATTCCAAACACGTAGCATCGCCTCAATCGTATCAAATGGCTTGGTCAAAAAGTCTTTGGCACCCAATGCCAAGGCTTTCCTCTTGGCCGCGATGGTCGCATCTGCAGTCAATACCAATACGGGCAAGTATTCATCTTTTGGAATATGGCGCGATAGCATCTCTAGCACGGCATAACCATCCAATTCTGGCATCATCAGGTCCAGCAAAATCAAATCCGGTTCAAATGCTTTAAATAAATCGAGCGCGCGCGTCGAATCTGCCGTGCTGATGACCTGGTGAAAGCCTTCCCTGGCTAATAAATCTTCCAGCAGCCTCAGGTTTGCCTCTGCATCGTCAATCACCAAAATTTTGGCATTTAATATATCCGCTTCGTTCATTGTGTTTTATGCCTCAATCAGTTCTCTTATTTTTTTGCTAAATGCAGCTACGTCTAGGGGTTTTGTCATGTAACAGGCGGCACCAGCGGCTTGCAGGCGCGAAATCGTTTCTGGCAATGCATCGGCACTTAAAATCATGATAGGTATATGTCGATAGTTGGCATTGGCTTTTATGTGGCTGACCAGGCTTTCACCAGAGCCATCCGGCAGGTTCAAGTCAATCAGCAACAGTGATGGCGTGACTTCGCTTAAGTATTGTTTGGCATCTTTCATGGATGTCACACAGTGGATACGTAAATCATGCTGGCGATGAATAATAGCCTCCACCAAGGCGCGATTGCTAATATTGTCCTCTACATACAGAACTGAGTGTTTCTGGTTTAAAGCGGTATAGCGTTTGTCGGACGTGACCTGTGTTGCATTGAATTCAGCATCAGGCTCACTAACGTTAAGCTCTATCCAGAATAAACTTTTATTGTTCGCCACATGAATGCTGCCGTTCATGGCTAGCATTAGTTGTTTAGACAGTGCCAGGCCCAGGCCAGTACCTTCTACCTTGGTTTGTTCTGCACCCAGCCGGTCAAACGGGGTGAATAAACGTTCTTTCAATTTGGCGGGAATACCCATACCTGCATCCTGTACTTCGATAATGACCTTGCCACTACGGCTGTATGCATTTAGCTGTATCAGCGCATTGGCAGGGCCATATTTAAGCGCATTTGAAAGCAGATTAAGCACCACTTGCAACAGCTTTTGCCGGTTGGCGCTTGCCCATAAATTGGGGGCAATATTGGTTTTGATCTCTAAGTCCCGGATCTTTCCTATTGGCGCGATGTATTGTGTCGCCTCCTCAAGCAGGCTGTTCACAGCCACTGAGGTTAATTCCAGCGATATTTCCCCGGATTCGATTCTGGCGATCTCCAGCACTTCATTAATCAGCTTAAGCAAATGCTGGCCTGCGCCCAAAATCAGTGACACGCTATCGCGCTGTTTTCCTTGCGATAAATCTTGCTCCAGCAATTGGGCAAAACCTAAAATAGCATTCAGTGGCGTCCTGAGTTCGTGGCTGGTCCTGGATAAAAACATGCTTTTTGAGGCGCTAGCCTCTTCAGCCTCTTTTTTGGCCTGGATGGAATCGCTGATATTTTTGGCCAGTAGTTGCGATGCATGATCCAGTTCATCCGATAACTGGCCCAGTTCATCCTGGCTACTGGACGGTAAATCCAGTTTCTCTGCCTTGGCTAAATGCGCTGCGGAGTCTCTCAATAAGCGAACCCGTTTTACAATGGTGCGTGAGAAGATCCACACGGCGACTAAAGAGCCAATAATGCCGGACACGGCCGCAATCAGCGTGATGATGATATGACGCTGACGTTGCTCTACAACGTCTTGCTGATCTTTGGCCACTAAGATCGCTTCTTCGGCATTGAGGCGCTCAATTTCAAATCGCAACTTATCCAGCGTGTTGACTTGGGATTTGAATTTCGCGATTAGATCATCTGAAGCGATATTGGATTCGTATTCAGACAATATCCTTAAGTCATGCAGGTTTTGTTCAACCAAAGGGTTTATTTTGGCAAGGCGCTTTTTTTGCCCTTCGGTATCCAGCTGGATTTCCAAGGAGCTGAGTATGGCGGGTAGTTTATTTTCAACCTGGAAAAAAATATCCAGGAAATGCTTGTCGCCGGTGAGCAAATAATCCCTGACACCTGTTGAGGCCTCAATCAGCATGGTATGCACTTCCTGAATATCACGCTGGTTTTGCAAGGCAAGCCTAAGCTTGTTTTCAAGCTGGGTGGATTCCTGCTCCCTGATATACAAAGAGCCCAGCGATGCCAATAACACCAGCAAGGGCAGGGTGATCACACAAACGCCCTTCATGCCCAAAGGTAAATCTTGCCAGGCCTGCGCGATCCAGCCTAGTGGCTGAAAGTGTTTTTTGTTTAATGGTGATTGTGTGCTTTTCATCAGCTTATTATGTCATTAAGATTTGTATCCAAGCTCAACGGCTTTTACCGCAGCTTGCGTTCTATCTTTTACCCCAAGTTTATTCAAAACGCGTTCCACATGGATTTTGGCCGTGCCAGCTGCAATGCCCAACTTAGCTCCCAGTTCATTATTGCTCAAGCCGGAAGGCAATAGCGCAAATATTTCACGCTCCCTGGGCGTTAGCGCCTCTAAAATGCTTTGATCGACTTCGCTACGCACTGGCCCTTGATGTTGCGCTATCGCCAATCCTATTAGTCCTGCAAGTGCCTGTAAAGTCTCAATTTCGGCTGGCGCTAATGTGAGCTTTTTGCCGGAAAGCGCAATAATCCCCTTGCCATGCTGCCCTAAAGCGATGGGAATCAAGCATTCATGGTGTGTGCTGTCGCCGTGTGTCCATAACTGTGTGTTTTTATTTTCATACAGTGCAAAACGTACCGGGTTTTTAAGCATCAAAGCCAATATGCCCATCATGGGAATACGTGTGCCTATCGGCAATGTTTGGCCTGATTGGTTGAACACAACCAGCTTGCCGGAGTTTTCAATAGCCAACAACGCATGCTGGGCTGATAGTAAAGTGCAAAGCGATTGTAATAAAACGGTTGAGGCGCCAACACCCCATCCATGCTCAAAAAAATGTTGGCCAAGATTAAGGTAAAGCCGCAAGTGTGAATCATTGGCTTGCGTTTGTTTTAAGCTTTCCCTTAACGCGCGTGCGCTTGTAGGCTGGGCTAGCTGGTTGAATGCTGCATTGTCTATTTGATTTGGCATATGCCGAATAGTATATACCGTTCTACCTATTATGGTAGATTTTTACTTTACAGGCAGTGTGCATAATGCATCACATCAGGAAAGCAATTAAACCACACGAACACAATACATATTTGGAGAATGGAAAATGAAAAGTTTAAATTTAGCAGTGATTGTTTCATCAGCAGTGTTAATGGTATCTGGCGCTGTACATGCAGCAGATACTTACAAAAACAATGCGCACAACCAGAATTTTATGTCTAAACGCCCATATGCACAAACGCTTCCAGACAGTGCCTATCAAAAGTCTGACGAGTTTGAAGGTGCGACATTGGTACGCGGTGAGGTAGAGGCTGAAGAGCGTGCTTTGAATAAAAACATTCAATTGCAACGCATGAACCAGTTATCAAAACGCCCATACTAATTATAAAAACAAGTTAAGGAGATCATGATGAGAAAAAAAACTCTTATAGGATTAACAGCGGTGCTTTTGTTTACCGCTGGGGTTGTTCAGGCGGGAGATGATAAAGCTCAAAATATCCTTAATCAAAACTTGTCAAAACGGCCATATCAAGAAGCCCCCGCTGAATCTGTCGATAATAAAGGGGATAATTGGGAAGCTGCAACACTGGTTAAAGACCAAGCAACCAAACAAAAGTCAGGCCCCAGCAATTATCAACAATTGCGCATTCGCATGCTGGGACAGAGGCCTTACATGGAAAAAAGTACCGATTAGCTAGACTTTAAATAGTTATCTATTAAAAGCGCCATTGTCATGAAAATGGCACTTTTTTTTTGTTACACTGTGGTGTAAATAATTATTAATTTAGAGGCAGTAGATTGAATATTCAAACATGGTTTAAAGAAATAAAAAGTGATTTACCCGCCAGTATCGTCGTATTCTTTGTAGCACTTCCGCTTTGTTTAGGTATCGCCCTAGCTTCAGGCGCACCGCTGTTTTCAGGCATTATTGCCGGTATCGTGGGCGGCATTATCGTAGGCATGGCAAGCGGATCACCGCTTGGCGTAAGCGGGCCGGCAGCAGGTTTGGCCGTCATTGTATTTGGTGCAATCAGTACGCTTGGCTCCTGGGAAGCCTTTTTAACCGCATTGGTCATTGCCGGCGTTATTCAGCTAGCTTTGGGTTTTTTTAAGGCGGGCTTTATTGCTTATTTCTTCCCCACTTCGGTAATCAAGGGCATGTTAACCGGTATTGGTTTGCTGATTATTTTGAAGCAAATTCCACATGCGCTGGGCTACGATATGGAGTTTGAAGGTAGCGAATCTTTTTTTACCGATTCAGGTGAAAATACCTTTTCCATCATTATGAAAGCATGGGATTTACTAACCCCGGGTGCTTTACTGATTTCGGCGATATCACTGGCTTTATTGGTGTTATGGGATAAAGTACTTTCTAAAAAACACCGTATTTTTCAGTTGTTACAAGGTCCGATTGTTGTCGTGCTACTGGGCATTGTATTTACCTACCTGTTTCAAAACCGCATACTGGATTTCACGCTCAGTCCTGATCAAATCGTCACATTACCGGTGGCAACCAGTGTGGCTGCGTTTTTCAGCCAGTTCACCTTTCCCGATTTTTCGCAGCTAAGCAATGTTGAAGTGTATAAAGTCGGTGCGGTTATGGCGATTGTGGCCAGCCTTGAGACTTTGCTTTGTGTAGAAGCAACCGATAAATTAGACCCTTACAAACGTGTGACGCCCACTAACCGTGAGCTCAAGGCGCAAGGATTAGGTAACCTAGTTTCCGGCTTGATTGGCGGCTTGCCTGTCACGCAAGTAGTGGTGCGTAGTTCGGCCAATATTTCCTTTGGTGCTAAAACCAAAGTGTCTGCGATCTTGCATGGTATTTTTCTATTAATCAGTGTCATCACAATTTCGAGTTGGCTGAATATGATCCCACTAGCCAGCCTCGCTGCGGTGCTGATTATGGTTGGTTACAAATTAGCCACGCCGTCATTGTTCAAAAAAATGTATGCATTAGGCTGGGAGCAATTTGTACCGTTTATTACTACGATTATTGCCATGCTGTTTACCGATCTGCTGACAGGTATTGCGGTTGGTATGGTGATGGGCATCTTTTTTACGCTGCACCACAGCTACCGCAATTCTCACTACATGAAAGACACGCAAACCATGAACAATGGTGTGTCGGTACATCATATCGTGTTGGCAGAAGAGGTATCATTTTTTAATAAAGCCAGCATTATTCAGGTGTTGGAGGCAATTCCAGGCAATTCAAAAGTGGTGATTGATTGCAGCCAATCAAAATCCATTGCCCATGATGTGGCGGAATTTATTCGCGACTATCAATTGCATGCTAAATTAAAGAATATTGAGGTAGAAACCATCGGCTTTATTGCACCAGCTTATTAATACGTTGGTGTATTAATAAGTTAAAGACTAATGCATCATTAGTGATTGATTTGATTGACCGTTTTTTTGAATTTTTGTAGAGGCTAATTTTTATGTATACACACCCGTTATTAAATCGCGACAAAATCACCCCTAAGGAGGCGTTAGATATTTTAATAGAGGGTAATCATCGCTTTGTAAACAACTATCAAAGCGATAAAGACTTTCAAAGCCTGGTGAAAATTACCAAAGATAAACAGCATCCTTTTGCAGCGGTGCTTAGTTGCAGCGACTCACGTGCACCGACTGAAATGCTGTTCGACCAAGCGTTGGGCGATGTCTTCAGTGTGCGTTTGGCCGGCAATATCGCCTCAGATAAAGCCATTGGTTCATTAGAGTTCAGTTCAAAATACCTTGGCAGCAAGCTGATTGTAGTGATGGGTCATACTGGCTGCGGTGCCGTAAAAGCGGCCTGCGATGACTTTAAAGATGGGCATATCGGTGAAATCATCAACTTGATCAAGCCTTCGATCCGCCACGAAAAAAGCGTGACCAATCCGGAAGAGCGCTGCTCCAAGAACCCGGATTTTGTTGAAAAGATTAATGAGCTCAATGTGCGCTATCAGATTGATACCATCGTACGATTAAGCGATATTGTGGATGAAATGCTGGAAAAACACGAAGTGGGTATTATTGGCGGTATTTACGATTTATCCACCGGCGAAGTGAAGTTTTTGGAAGACACTTTTATCTCATAAATCGTGTATCTCATAAAGCTTGCCGATAAGATTGCATGAATAAAAAAGCCGCTTAAAAGCGGCTTTTTTAATGGCTAGTGACGAACTAGCGATGGCCTTCTTTGGCCATATTGATACTGTATCTGGGGATTTCTACCACCAAATCGGTAGTGCCCACGATGGCTTGGCAAGATAAGCGGGACAATGGCTCCAAACCCCAGGCTTTATCCAGCAAGTCATCTTCTTTATCCTCGGCCGGGTTTAAACTTTTATAGCCTTCGCGCACAATCACATGGCAAGTGGTGCAAGCGCACACCTGGTCGCAAGCATGGTCCATATCAATATGATTATCCAGCAAATTTTGGCAGATAGAATCACCTTGTTTGGCTTCAAAAGCGGCGCCATCCGGGCAAAGTTCTACATGTGGTAATACAATAATTTGTGGCATTCTCTTAATTCCTAACGTAACTATTCAAGCTTAACGAGTTTTTATAGATGGTTTATAAATCCAACTTGGCGACATCTTTACCAGTCAAGGCACGGCTGACGCTGGCATCCATGCGCTTGGCGGCAAACGCTTCCGTTGCTGCATTCAAGGCTTCTGTCGCCTGGTGAATGGCGTGGCTATCCTGGCCATTACATAGCGATTGCAGCGATGCAAGCGAGGCGGAAATGGCCTCAATTTCCGCTTGCGTCAGTAATGCGCTGTCTTGCTGCAATGCCGCCTCAATCGCCAGAATCAAACCAGTGGCTTCTACTTTTGCTTCTGCCAGTGCGCGCGCCTGCTTATCGGTCTCTGCGGCGCCAAAGCTGCTTTGCAGCATGGTAAGTATTTGTTCTTCCGATAGGCCGTAGCTGGGTTTCACCACGATATTGGCTTCAATATTGGTGGTCATTTCGCGTGCCGAAACACTAAGCAAACCATCCGCATCAACGGTAAACGTGACCCTGATGCGCGCACTACCAGCCACCATGGACGGAATGCCGCGCAATTCGAATTTGGCTAATGAGCGGCAATCGCTTACCAATTCGCGTTCACCTTGCAGCACATGAATACTCATGGCGGTTTGACCATCTTTAAAGGTGGTAAATTCTTGCGCGCGTGCGATAGGCAAGGTGCTGTTGCGCGGGATCACTTTTTCGACCAGGCCGCCCATGGTCTCTAAACCAAGCGATAGCGGAATCACATCCAGTAATAATAAATCGGCATCGCTTTTATTGCCTGCCAGCGTATTGGCTTGTATGGCAGCGCCAAGCGCCACTACTTTATCCGGGTCTAAATTGGTAAGCGGTGCCTGCTTAAAGAAATCAGCGACTGCCAGGCGTATCTGCGGCATGCGGGTGGCACCGCCTACCATGACAATGCCTTTGATATCTTCAATGATTAGGTCTGCATCGCGTAAAGCCTTTTTAGTCGGGTTAAGTGTTTTTGCGACCAGGGTTTGCGTTAACTCATTGAATTTCTTGGCGCTCAGCGTTAAATCAATCACTTCGCCTGTGCTTAAGACACTGGTGATTTGTGCATTGGCATGGTCGGTTAACCACTCTTTGGCTTCACGCGCCTTGGTTAATAATAGGCGTGTATCGTTGGCATTTAACGGTTTACATTGAGATTGCTCTAATACCCAGCAAAAGATACGGCGGTCAAAATCGTCGCCGCCCAGCGCGCTGTCGCCGTTGGTACTCAATACTTCGAATACACCTTTGCTGAGTTTTAAGATGGATATATCAAAGGTGCCGCCACCTAAGTCGTAAATCACATAAGTGCCTTCAACGCCATTATCCAAGCCGTAAGCAACCGCCGCGGCAGTAGGTTCGTTCAACAGGCGCAATACGTTTAAGCCAGCCAGGCGCGCCGCATCTTTGGTGGCTTGGCGCTGTGCATCATCAAAATAAGCCGGTACCGTAATGACTGCACCAACCAAGTCGCCACCCAAGGATTTTTCAGCGCGGGTTTTCAGGGATTTTAAAATTTCGGCAGAGATTTCTACCGCGCTTTTGATGCCGGCACGAGTCTGGATCTGCACTATTTTTTCGCTTGCAGACAGTTTTTCAGATGAAGCAGGGCTTTCTACAAAATGGTAGGGCTGGGTAGCGATATCTATTTCTGCCAAGCCACGACCCATAAAACGTTTGGCCGATACGATGGTGTTCGCCGGGTCAAGCGATTGTGCTGCTTGTGCTTCATAGCCAACATCGACATTGCCATCTGCCAGGTAGCGCACTACGCTGGGTAATAGCGCATGACCGTCATCATCAATTAAAACGCTGCTCATGCCGCTACGCACGGTAGCCACCAGGGAGTTGGTCGTACCTAAATCAATGCCCACCGCTAATTTGTGCTGATGTGGTGCTGATGATTGACCTGGTTCGGATATTTGTAGAAGTGCCATGGGTTATGATCAAGCGTTAATACGTTGGTTAAAAGACATCTTGTTGCTATGCATCCAGGTGTTCAATCGTTTTGCGGATATCCGCGCATACCTTATCGATAAAAATAAGCTTGCGCGTGGCATCAACAGCTAATGGCAGGTTTTTTT
>JAZKEN010000029.1:25824-27956 GCA_040387035.1 Pseudomonadota bacterium
TTATCGATAAAAATAAGCTTGCGCGTGGCATCAACAGCTAATGGCAGGTTTTTTTTTACGTCAATCAAGTCAGTCAGGCTTGTTTGCAAAGTGCGTGCTTCTTGCTGCATATCAGCTAATAGAGCGTCTAGCGCATCAATATCCTTAGCCTGTTTTGCGTCATCTATCGCTTCACGCCATTCCATCTGCTGCATTAAAAAATCTGCCGGCATCGCAGTATTGGTTTCAGCGATCGCATCGATACCCTGTAATGCCAATAAGTATTGTGCACGGTTGGCTGGATTTTTTAAGGCCTGGTAAGCTTCATTTGCCAGTGTCGCGGTTTGCATGGAACGTAATTTTTCAGCGGGGGATGCAGTCACAAAACGGTCAGGGTGGCTAGCGGATTGAATGCTGCGGTAATTAGATTCTAGTTGGCTAAGGTCCAAGTTGAATTGCGGTGTTAAACCGAACAATTCAAAATAGCTGTGATTATCCGCAATGCCAATATCTAAAGCACTCACACTGTAAAGCTTTCACCGCAACCACATTCATCTTTTACGTTCGGGTTGTTAAACTTAAAGCCTTCGTTTAAGCCTTCTTTGGTAAAGTCGAGTTCAGTGCCATCAATATAGGCGAGACTTTTCGGGTCAACAATCACTTTAACACCATGGCTATCAAACGCCATGTCTTCAGGTTGCATATCATCCACGAATTCAAGCGTGTAAGCCATGCCTGAACAGCCTGTGGTTTTGACGCCCAGACGCAAACCAATGCCTTTACCACGGTTGGCCAGGAATTTTTCAACACGGCTTGCCGCCGCTTCAGTCAAGCTAATTGCCATATCTCTCTCTTTGATCCGATAAGAATTATAAAACTCTTACGCTGCTTCTTTGGCAGCCAATTGTTTGGCTTTAATGTCGGCAACCGCTGCCTTGATGGCATCTTCCGCCAGCACAGAGCAATGGATTTTAACAGGTGGCAAAGCCAATTCTTCTGCGATTTCAGAATTCTTGATCGCATAAGCTTCATCGATGGTGCGGCCTTTAAGCCACTCAGTCACCAATGAGCTAGAAGCAATCGCAGAACCACAACCATAGGTTTTGAATTTGGCATCTTCAATAATGCCGCTGTCGTTTACCTTGATCATCAACTTCATCACGTCGCCGCAAGCAGGTGCACCTACCATGCCGGTACCCACGTTTGGGTCATTCTTATCTAAAGAACCTACATTTCGCGGGTTCTCATAGTGGTCTAACACTTTGTCTGAATATGCCATTTTGTTTCTCCTGTGTATTTAAAAATCGTCGCAAACTCTGCGTTACCTGCGCCTTGCCGTACTAATCGTACTGTCTTCGGCTTGTCGCCTTGATTTTGCTTACTATTTTAAATACTTGTTAAATTTCAAATTACTCAAAAAACTTTTTAAAACTGCAAATGCGCGCTATTTTTTCGTTTAGCAAGGCGGAGAATTGCGCGCATAGTTTTCTATGCAAGCATTTCGACAACGCCGCTAGGCGGAAAAAGAGAAGCATTTTAGTGTGCTGCCCATTGTACTTTGCTTATATCGATACCATCTTTAAACATTTCCCAAAGTGGGGATAATTCCCTCAATTTGTCGATCTTGCTTTTCATCAACTCAATGGTGTAATCCACATCGGCTTCCGTGGTAAAACGGCCAATCGAGAAGCGGATTGAGCTATGCGCCAACTCATCGTTACGGCCAATCGCGCGTAATACATAGCTTGGCTCCAGGCTGGCAGAGGTACAGGCAGAGCCGCTTGAAACCGCAATATCTTTGACCGCCATGATCAGCGATTCGCCTTCTACATAGTTGAAGCTGATATTCAAATTATGTGGAATACGATGCGCTAAATCGCCGTTCACATAGGTTTCTTCAATCGTTTGTAAACCTTGCAATAATTTATCGCGCAATTTGCGGATACGCGCATTTTCAAATTCCATCTCTTCACGCGCGATCCTGAACGCTTCGCCCATGCCCACGATCTGGTGGGTGGCTAATGTGCCGGAACGCATACCGCGCTCATGACCGCCACCGTGCATTTGCGCTTCGATACGGATGCGCGGTTTGCGGCGTACATATAAAGCACCAATCCCTTTGGGACCATAGGTTTTATGCGCACTAAAGCTCA
>JAZKEN010000030.1:0-6734 GCA_040387035.1 Pseudomonadota bacterium
CGGCCTGCTATGCTGAGATCACGGTCGGCAAATGTCGCCAGGATAGGGCCGCCATACACTTCAACACCAATACGCACTAAACCACTGCCGCCAAATGCTGCTTGCGGTTTTAAGCGCAGCCCAGGCGAATCGGTATGCGCACCAACCAAGCGGAAACCCGTTTCAGCCAGAGGCAGGCTACCAAGTGAAAACGCGATGATAGAAGCGCCACCGCGCACCACAAAATATTTACCTAAAGGTGTTAATTGCCAGGCATTGGTTTCCAGCAGCGGTTGATAACCCTGCGCCAGTAATTGTTGGCTAACGGTTTCAACCGCATGCCAGGGGCTGGGGCTGGCATCGATAAAATCCAATAAAGCTTGCGCTTGATTTTTAACAATGGGGTCGGCTACAGTTGGTGTCATTAAAGGCTTGAGCGGTTAAACCCATTCCCTATCAATTAAAAAGTCTGTATACAATTTTGCTTCAGGGCTATCTTTTTCTGGCTTCCAGTCATAGCGCCATTTCACGATTGGCGGCATCGACATCAAAATGGATTCGGTACGGCCATTGGATTGCAAGCCAAACAAGGTGCCACGGTCAAAAACCAGGTTAAATTCTACATAGCGGCCACGTCTGTAGGCTTGAAAATCGCGTTCGTTTTCAGTGTAGGGCGTATCTTTACGGCGTTGCAAGATAGGTAAGTAAGCTTGCAGGAAGCTTTCACCCACTGCGCGCTGCAATGCAAAACTTTGTTCAAAACCCAGGGCATTAAAGTCGTCAAAAAAGATGCCGCCAATGCCGCGTGGTTCTTTGCGATGTTTTAAGTAAAAATATTCATCGCAGTGTTTTTTGAATTGAGGGTAGTAAGCGGGATCAAAAGCGTCTAATGCGCTTTTGTTAGTACGGTGGAAGTGGGTGCAGTCTTCCTCAAAACCATAATAAGGTGTTAAGTCCATACCACCGCCAAACCACCAAATATCCTCATCGGCCTTTGGGGCTGCGCCAGCGTTGGCTGCGTTTTCAACCGCTTGTCGTACTGTAGTTGTTCCAGCGACGTTGTCGTCAACGTGTGCTGTCTGCGCGCTTTCATCCTTGCCGCCTTGGCTCGCTCCCAAATCCCGTGAGGATATTGCATCATTAGCATTGGCTTTGGCCACAAAAAAACGAATATTCATATGCACGGTTGGTACATATGGATTGCGTGGGTGTAATACAAGTGAAACGCCCATTGCTTCCCATGCGCGGCCTGCGGCTTCTGGGTGGGCGATGGTGGCGGCTGGTGGTAGTTTGCTACCTAGTACATGCGAGAAACCGACACCAGCACGCTCAAATACATTGCCGCCCTCTAGCAAACAAGAGGTACCGCCGCCACCTTCAGGGCGATTCCAGCTATCGTGCAAAAATGTTTTGCCATCGACTAGTTCCAGCGCTTCTACGATCTTGCCTTGCAGGTTTTGCAGGTATTGCAATACGGCATCAGTGTTTACTGGACTATTGGATGTCATGGCCCTGCTTAACCTTTAACCGCACGATAACCAATATCGGTGCGGTATTGAGCGCCGTCAAATTTAATCTCATCGACGATTTTATAGGCCTGCTGTTGGGCGAATTTGACGGTTTCGCCCAGCGCTGTCACGCATAATACGCGGCCACCGGTGGTGAGTACTTTTCCGTCTACTAACTGGGTGCCGGCATGAAAAACATGCGCATCATCACCCAGCTTGGGCAAGCCCGTGATTTCATCATGCAGTCTTGGTGTTTCCGGATAATTATGCGATGCCATCACCACACCCAGCGCAGTACGTCTATCCCACTCTGTCTCTGCCTGATCCAAGGTGCCATTTACGGCATGTTCAGCCAAAGCAACAAAATCAGAT
The DNA here is from genome assembly GCA_040387035.1 of Pseudomonadota bacterium. GTDB lineage: Bacteria > Pseudomonadota > Gammaproteobacteria > Burkholderiales > Methylophilaceae > Methylotenera_A. Next base: position 1,860 of record JAZKEN010000030.1, read on the forward strand.
TTTAAGCGCAGCATAATCGGCTGCGTTTCAGGGTCGCCCATGCGGCAATTAAATTCCAATGTTTTTACAGAGCCATCCGGTGAAATCATCAGGCCTGCATACAGAAAGCCGGTGTAGGGAATACCATCTTTGGCCATGCCTTCAACCGTTGGGCGAATGATTTCGCGCATCACTTTGGCGTGAATTTCCGGGGTTACCACAGGTGCAGGCGAATAAGCACCCATGCCGCCAGTGTTTGGCCCTAAGTCTTTGTCTAGTAAACGTTTATGGTCTTGGCTGGTTGCCATGGCCAGGATATTTTTGCCATCTACCATCACGATAAAGCTGGCTTCTTCGCCTGTTAAGAATTCCTCAATCACCACGCGCGCGCCAGCGTCACCTAACTTATTGTCAGATAGCATGGCATCAATCGCTGCGTGTGCTTCATCATTGCTCATGGCAACGACAACGCCTTTACCTGCGGCTAATCCATCTGCCTTGATCACGATCGGCGCGCCTTGTTCTTCCACATAGTCATGCGCTAGTTTCGCATCGGTAAAAGTGGCATAAGCGGCTGTGGGGATATTGTGGCGAATCATAAAAGCTTTGGCGAAATCTTTGCTTGATTCCAATTGTGCCGCTGCTTTAGTGGGGCCGAAAATCTTTAAGCCATTAGCCCTAAACGTATCAACTACGCCTTGAGATAGCGGGGCTTCAGGGCCAACAACCGTCAGGTTGATTTGCTCTTTTTGTGCAAATGCCAATAAATCTGCAACGCTGGAAATCGGCACATTGACCATATCAGGATTAAGCGCAGTGCCCGCATTCCCCGGTGCTACGAATACGCGGCTTATTTGCTTGTTTTGTGCGATTTTCCATGCAAGTGCATGTTCACGACCGCCGCCACCAATCACTAAAACTTTCATGCTCAATTATCCTTTAGCGATCGTGGTTAATGTCTGAAATGTCTGATGCCAGTCAGCACCATGACTAAACCATGTGCATCGGCAGCGGCAATCACTTCTTCATCGCGCATACTGCCGCCTGGCTGAATCACGCAGCTTGCGCCTGCCTCAGCCAATACATCAATGCCATCACGGAACGGGAAGAATGCATCAGAGGCAACGACTGAATCCTTAAGTGTCAGGCCAGCATTTTGCGCTTTAATCGCGGCGATCTTGGTGCTATCGACACGGCTCATCTGGCCAGCGCCTACGCCCAATGTCATGCCGTTACCGCAGAATACAATCGCATTCGATTTGACATATTTCGCCACATTCCACGCAAACAGCATATCGGCCAATTGCTGTGGTGTCGGTTGTTTTTTAGAAACGATTTTCAAATCGGCCTGGCTAATCTCATGATTGTCAGCGGTTTGAATCAAGATGCCTGAACCCACGCGTTTGATATCGTGTGAATTGCGGCCTTGTTCCCAAGGCGTTTTTCCGCCTTCCGGCAAGCTGATTTTTAATACACGTACATTGGCTTTGGCGGCAAATATCGCCAAGGCTTCATCGGTAAATTCCGGTGCGATCAACACTTCAACAAATTGCTTGCTCACCGCCTCAGCCGCTGCAGCATCTACCAGGCTATTGAAGGCGATAATGCCGCCAAATGCGCTGGTAGGATCTGTTTGGAACGCTTTGCTGTAAGCCTCTAAAGCACTTTCACCCACTGCGACACCGCAAGGGTTGGCGTGTTTGACGATCACACAGGCGGTATCATTGGTAAAGGATTTGACGGTTTCCCAGGCGGCATCTGCATCGGCGATATTGTTATAGCTCAGCTCTTTACCCTGCAATTGTTGCGCGGTGACTAATGACCCAGGAGCCGGGTATAAATCGCGGTAAAAAGCAGCTTGCTGATGTGGGTTTTCGCCATAGCGTAGATCTTGCAGTTTGATAAAACGACCATTGGTTTGTGCAGAAAAGGCACTGCGTGTGCCATCGGCCTGGAACGATGATAAGTAATCGCTGATAGCACCATCGTAATTGCTGATACGGTTAAAAGCAGCGATGGATAATTTAAAATTGGTTTCTGCACTAATACTGCCACTATTGCTTTCAAGCTCAGCGATCACATCGGCATACTGGCTGAAATCGGTCAAAACAGAGACATCTTTCCAGTTTTTGGCTGCGCTGCGCACCATGGCCGGGCCGCCGATATCGATATTTTCAATCGCATCTTCCAATGTGCAATCAGCCATGGCAACCGTGGCTTCAAACGGGTACAGATTCACCACCACCATATCGATGTTAGGAATATTGGCGATTTGCATCGCGCTTACATGCTCAGGCAGGTCGCGACGGCCCAAAATGCCGCCATGCACTTTTGGGTGCAGGGTTTTCACGCGGCCATCCAGCATTTCCGTAAAGCCTGTGTAATCACTGACTTCAATCACGGGAAAGTTATTGTCGCGTAATAATTTCGCGGTGCCGCCAGTAGACAAGATTTCTACTTGCAGTTTGCTTAATACAAGGGCTAGCTCTAAAACACCTTGTTTGTCTGAAACACTGATAAGTGCACGTTTGATGACTGCCATGGGAAACTCTTAAGATGAAAAATTTAGGATGTGAAAATGAGGACTAATTTAAATGATATTCGGCCATTTTTTTGCGCAGCGTATTGCGGTTTAAGCCTAATATCTCAGCCGCTTTTGATTGATTGCCGCCCACTTTATTCAGGATGAATTCCAGCATCGGTTTTTCTACACAGCCCAGTACCATATCGTAAATGGCATGTGGCGGTTGCCCGTCTAAATGCTTAAAGTAATCTTCCAGCGATTCTTCAATTGCGGTAGAAAGTTTGCAGGAATTCTTCATTAAGCCGCCAATTCTTCTTGTTCCAGAACATCAGCATAGACCAGACGTTCATGTTTGGTTTTAAGCTCAGCAAAAAAATCGTTGATGGCATTGAGTTGCAGGTCAATCGTTTGCAGCGTATTCATGTTATGCCTAAAGCTGGCTGAACCTGCCAGACCTTTGGTGTACCAGGAGATATGCTTACGTGCGACGCGCATACCAGCCAGGTCACCATAAAAACTGTACAGGTCATGCAGATGTTCTAGCATCACGGTGTGGATCTCTTCAACCGTTGGCGGCAGCATATGCTCGCCTGTTTTTAAATAATGCTCGATTTCGCGGAAAATCCAGGGCCTGCCTTGCGCGGCGCGGCCTATCATCACCGCATCGGCACCGGTGTAGTCCAATACATACTTGGCTTTTTCCGGGGTAGTGATATCGCCATTGGCGATCAAAGGAATATGGATGGATTGCTTAACAGCGGCGATTGTGTCGTATTCTGCATCGCCCATATACAAGCAGGCGCGGGTGCGGCCATGCATGGCAAGCGCTTGCACGCCGATATCTTGCGCCATTTTTGCAATTTCAATGGCATTGCGGTTATTCTTATCCCATCCAGTGCGGATTTTTAATGTGACAGGTACATTCACGGCAGCCACAACGGCCTTTAATATTTGCGCTACTAATGGCTCATCTTTTAGCAAAGCGCTGCCTGCCATCACATTACAGATTTTTTTGGCTGGGCAACCCATATTGATATCGATAATCTGCGCGCCGTTATCCACGTTATGTTTAGCAGCTTCTGCCATCATTTTCGGGTCGGCACCTGCAATCTGCACAGAAATCGGGTCTACTTCGCCTTCATGATTCGCGCGGCGCAGCGTTTTTTCACTGCCGTAGAGTAGCGAGTTAGACGTCACCATCTCTGACACCGCTAAACCTGCGCCCAGTTTTTTGCAAAGCTGACGGAAAGGTCTATCCGTCACGCCCGCCATGGGAGCAACGACCAGGTTGTTTTTCAGAATATGATTGCCAATTTGCATCAAATGACTATTTCGTGGAAAGCTGCCTATTTTATACGCAAATAGCTTTGCTCGGTAGAGTGCAGACGACTTTTTTCTGCTTTAATTAGCCGATTTTGCTGCTAAAGATTAGGTTGCGTCGCCAGCTCTAATTGCGTGAGCCAGATAATCGCATCGTTGCGTGTTTCCCCGCACATTTCCAGGCTGGGTTTTAAGCTGGCGCAAAACGCAGGGCGCGTGATTTCATTAAAAATGCCACACCTGAAATCTGCCAATAAATGGATGCATTTGATTCCTGCCGGTTTGCCATTTGGCATACCAGGGATTGGGCTGTTAATAGACGGTGCGGTGCAACATGCGCCGCAGTTTGGCCTGCATTGCATAAAATACTAATCCCCATCTATCCATGCAAAGCCGATCTGACTCACCCCTGCTTTAATATCCTGCATGGCCAGCCTGACCTGCGCAGGTTCACCTTTCGCGCCCAGCTCAACCTGGCGATTGGGTTTTAATTTAGGCAGGCTGAATACTTTGATGGCAGGGTAATCAGCTAATATTTTATTCATTAAATCAATCAGTTGGCTCTCAATCCCATCTTCAATCACAATCGATTGTTCCAAGTATTGTGTCTGATGAAACAGGTGGCTGTAATGCGTATCAAGCACCCATTCCATCATGGGATGCGCCATGGCAGGAAAGCCTGGCACAAAATAGTGATTCTGGATGGAAAACCCGGCAACGCGGTTCACCGGATTAGGAATCAATGCTGCACCTTGCGGAAAATCCGCCATCAACACCCGCTTGGGATAAGCGCCTTCACCAAACTGCGCCTCAATTTCCGCAACCGCTGCTTGATGACGCACAATCGGCACATTTAAGGCATCAGCCGCCGCTTGCCGTGTGTAATCATCAGGGGTCGCGCCAATACCACCAAAGCTGAAAACGATATCTTCACTAGCAAAACTGCGCTTAAAACTCGCCACCATGCGGACAGGGTCATCCCCCAAATACTCCGCCCAGGCAAGCGTTAAACCGCGCGCATTTAGTATTTGAATCGCTTGCGCGAGATGCTT
>JAZKEN010000031.1:0-11831 GCA_040387035.1 Pseudomonadota bacterium
GTAGCTTTCACATCATGTACCCGCAATATTTTAGCACCAACCATTGCCGAGATAACCGATGCCGCCACGCTGGCATACAACCGCGCATCGACGTCTTGTCCAGTGACTTGGCCTAATACTGATTTACGTGACAGCCCTACCAGCAAGGGCTGGCCTAGTGATGAGAAGCTGGCCAAATGCTGGATCAAGGTAATATTGTGTGCGCGCGTCTTGCCAAAACCAAAACCGGGGTCAAGCACAATACGATTTTTTACAATGCCAGCCTCTTCACACAGGGCTAAGCGTTGCTGCAAGAAGGCTTTTACTTCAGCCACCACGTCGGCATACTGCGGATTGACCTGCATGGTCTGCGGCGTGCCCTGCATATGCATCAGGCATACACCTGCATCAGAAGCTGCGACTATTTGCAGTGCACCATTTTCCTGCAAAGCACGCACATCGTTGACGATGCTTGCCCCTGCTGCGATCGCTGCTTGCATAACTGGCGGTTTATAGGTATCAATCGATAAGGGAATATTGACTTGGCTGACCAGTGCTTCAATCACAGGAATCACACGGTCTAACTCTTCTTGCAAGCCAACTGGCGTTGCATTTGGTCTTGTAGATTCGCCACCGATATCCAGAATATCCGCGCCTTCTTCTACCAAGCTTAATGCGTGCTCTACCGCCAAATCAGCTTTCGCAAACTTTCCGCCATCCGAAAATGAATCAGGCGTCACATTCACAATCCCCATCACATGTGGGCGGTTAAGGTTAAGCTGGAATTTTCCGCAGTTAAAAATCATGATATACCGGCAATAAAAAAGGGCTGGACCAATTGGAACCAACCCTATTTTAACACTACTTATGTTTGAGCATTAATGGACGCTTAAACCACTGATTTACTCATTCTTTGCCGCTGGCTGCGGTGCAGGTGTTGCGGTTGTACCAGAAGATCCGCCACCGTCAGTGGGCTTTACTTTTGGCTGGCGCGGTTTAGGCGCACGCACCGGCAAGCTGGCCATGATATCGTTGATCTGATCCGCATCGATGGTTTCATACTCCATCAGTGCCGCCGTCATGGCTTCTACTTTATCGCGATTGTCTTCCAGCAATTTACGCGCAATGCCATATTGCTCATCCAGGATACGGCGGATTTCAGCGTCCACTTTTTGCTGGGTGGCTTCACTCACCGTTTTAGAGCTCATATTGCCAAAGAACGAATCCTGCTCGCTACCGGCATATACCATGGTACCCAGCGCATCACTCATACCGTACTTGGTCACCATATCGCGCGCCAATTTAGTGGCACGCTCAAAGTCATTGCTAGCACCGGTACTCATCTGGTGCATAAAGATTTCTTCAGCGATACGGCCGCCAAATAAAATCGAAATCTCTTCCAGCATCTTGTCTTTATAGTTGCTGATACGGTCAAACTCAGGCAACTGCCAGGTTAAACCCAACGCCCAACCACGCGGCATAATGGTTACCTTATGCACAGGATCGGCTTTTGGTAATAGTTTTGCCACTACCGCATGGCCACTTTCGTGATACGCCGTATTACGACGCTCTTCTTCGCGCATCACCATCGATTTACGCTCAGGGCCCATGTAGATTTTGTCTTTTGCATCCTCAAAATCTTCCATATCCACCGTGCGTTTGCTGCGGCGTGCCGCAAACAGAGCCGCTTCGTTCACCAGGTTGGCCAGATCGGCACCACTAAAGCCAGGCGTACCACGCGCGATAATGTCGGCTTTCACATCCGGATCGATTGGCACTTTACGCATATGCACCAACAGGATTTGTTCGCGGCCTTTGATATCCGGCAAGCCAACCATGACCTGGCGGTCAAAACGGCCAGGGCGTAATAAGGCTTTATCCAACACATCGGCACGGTTAGTTGCTGCAATAATGATCACGCCAGAGCTGGCTTCAAAACCATCCATCTCCACCAATAACTGGTTCAATGTCTGCTCGCGTTCATCGTTACCACCGCCAGTACCCGCACCGCGGCTACGTCCTACCGCATCGATCTCATCAATAAAGATGATGCAAGGGGAATTTTTCTTGGCGGTTTCAAACATATCGCGTACGCGCGCAGCACCCACACCTACAAACATTTCCACAAAGTCTGAACCAGAGATTGAGAAAAACGGTACTTTCGCTTCGCCGGCAATGGCGCGTGCCAACAAAGTTTTACCGGTACCAGGAGGACCTACCAGCAATACGCCGCGTGGAATACGACCACCCAGTTTCTGGAATTTGGTTGGCTCTTTCAAGAAGTCGACTAATTCAGTCACTTCTTCTTTAGCTTCGTCACAACCCGCCACATCGGCAAATGTGGTTTGATTTGAGCTTTCGTCCAACTGGCGCGCCTTGCTTTTACCGAATGAGAATGGGCCGCCGCCTTTGCCGCCGCCCTGCATCTGGCGCATAAAGAAAATCCATACGCCAATCAGTAAAATCATGGGAAACCATGACATGAACAACTCAAGCAATACAGATCGCTGTTGTTCAGGCTTGGCTTCAACGATAACGTTGTATTTCAATAAGTCGTTCACCATCCATAAGTCATTGGGCGCGTAAGTGCTGAATTCTTTACCTTCTTGCGTTTTACCATGCACAACGCGGCCGTCGATTTGCACTTTGGCAATACGGCCATCTTTCACTTCCTGCATAAATTGTGAGTAAACCATTTGGCTGTCTGCCTTGCTTTGGCTGCCAAACTGGTTAAACACCATCATTAGCACCAGCGCCACTGCCAACCAAATTGCGATACTTTTTGCAATATTATTCACGTGCCCATTCCTTTAAAATTGGGGAATTCAAGTCGTTAATTAAACGTCTTATTTTAAATCATTTCAAGCAGGCACAATGTTAATTAATTAACGTTACACACTACTTAATGGTGCTTAGGCTTTTTTATTTAGGCCTAATAAATACACTTCGCTGCTGCGATCCCGCGAGGCTTTTGGCTTACGGGTGACCACTTTATTAAACTGCAGCCTCATCATTTTTACAATTTCTTCAAAGCCTGATCCAATAAAAACTTTGACTAGGAAATGCCCATCTGGTTTCAGCCACACCGAACTAAACATTAAGGCCAGTTCGGTTAAATAAGCGGATCCAGCTAAGTCAACATCTTTAATACCACTTATATTGGGTGCCATATCCGCAATTACAAGGTCTACTTTTTTACCATTCAGACTATTTTCAAGTTCTTTTAAAACTGCATCTTCCCTAAAATCACCCTGAATAAATGTCACACCAGGAATCGCCTGCATGTCCAAAATGTCCAATGCAATAACTTGACCCTGGCCTTTCAGGCGCTGCACCACCACTTGCGACCAGCTGCCGGGCGTTGAACCCAAATCAACCACGGTCATCCCCGGCTTAATCAGTTTGTCTTTGTCATCTATCTCAATTAGCTTATATGCAGCGCGCGCGCGATAGCCTTCTTTTTGTGCACGCTTCACAAATTCATCATTCAGATGCTCTTGCATCCAAGCTTTACTGGTACGTGTAGGTTTCAATTAATCAGGTCTTTCAAATTAAAAACTTCTGTTCATGATAAAATACCGCATTAATTAAAAGGTCACGCAATGAAACTCAGCACCAAACAAATCGCCCATTTACGTGGCTTAGCCCACAGCTTAAGCCCAGTTGTGATGATTGGCAATAATGGATTAACCGACAATGTGATTAAAGAGGTTGAGCTTAATTTAAATGCGCATGAACTGATTAAAATACAGGTCGCAGGGGATGACCGTGAAGCACGCAAAGCCATATATGCTGACATTTGCGCAAAGACCAATGCTATTGCGGTGCATCATATCGGTAAGCAATTAGTGGTTTATCGCAAAAGCGATACGATTAAAGAATCGGCTAAAGTGGTGATACCAAAACCTTAAAAGTTTTTAATTAAGCCAATTGCTTAAGACCTGGCTTTTAATACCAAGACAAAACCCAGTAAGCACTCAGCCAGATAAGCCACACTGGCCACACCATGCCAGTTCTTAAAGCGGCTGGCAAATACGCTGTTCATCACATCCGCAGGCATGGCATCGGCCTTCAATTGCGCCAATAATGGCTGAATCCCAAAGTGGCCGGCCAGCACCAATAACAACATCACCAAAACAGCCCAGAAAAAGCTTTGCTTAAGGGCCGCCGTGCCATAATCCATCAGGCGCTGAATCAGCAGGAAAAATGCGCTGCCCATACCGATATAACTAACGACAGTAAATAGCTTGCCCGCTAAGCGACCCGCCAGTTGTTTATCTTGCAAGTTATCAAACAATACATAGGCGCTTAAGCCTGTGGCCCATAGTGCGCCTACCCACAAGGTAATCACGATCAAAGTTAAACGATACATATTTGTGCTGGGTCGTTGACTAGTTAAATATAAAGCACATCAAGTACTTCATATTCCCTGATACCGCCCGGGGCGGTCACTTCAGCCACATCGCCAGCTGTCTTGCCGATTAAAGCGCGCGCAATCGGCGAACCGACAGAAATCTTGCCACCTTTGATATCGGCTTCGTCTTCACCGACGATTTGGTAGGTTTTATTGTCACCAGAATCCAGGTCTTCAATATTCACCGTTGCGCCAAATACGACGCGACCTTCTGCATGCAAGGTAGTTGGGTCAATCACCAACAGATTGGATAATTTTGACTCCAGCTCAGCAATACGGCCTTCAATAAAACTCTGTTTTTCTTTGGCTGCTTCGTATTCAGCATTCTCAGATAAGTCGCCTTGCGCGCGCGCCTCTGCAATGGCTAGGATCACACTTGGCCTGTCCTCGCTGCGCAGGCGTTGCAGCTCCACTTTAAGCATTTCTGCGCCTTTAATAGTCACTGGGATTTGATTTAATGCCATGCTGTAATACCGTTCTAAAATGGGGTAAAAAAATAAACCACACCCGTAACGAGCGTGGTTTTATGTAGTAGTTAAGTTAAAGTGTATTTTAGATAAGCTTTTTATGCAAGTCTTGTAGTGACTCTACATTCAGCTCTTGCATATGCGCCATACCAATACACGCTGCCTTGGCACCAGCCAGTGTCGTGTAATACGTCACCTTGTTTTGCAAGGCACTGCGGCGAATCTCATAAGAATCAGCCACCGCTTTTTTGTCTTCTGTCACGTTCACAATAAAGCTGATCTCATTGTTTTTAATCATATCGACAATATGCGGGCGGCCTTCGGCTACCTTGTTAACAGGGGTTACCGTCAGGCCATTGGCGATTAAGGCCTTTGCGGTACCTTTGGTGGCCACAAGCGTAAAGCCTAATTTGGCCAGGTCTTGCGCAATATCCACCACTTTTTGGTGATCTTCATTACGCACGCTGATAAAGGCACGGCCACCATTTGGTAGTTTGGCCGATGCACCCAATTGCGACTTCACAAATGCTTCTGCAAAGGTAGCGCCTACACCCATCACTTCACCTGTCGACTTCATCTCAGGGCCAAGAATCGTATCCACACCCGGGAATTTAATAAACGGGAATACCGCTTCTTTCACAGAGAAATAAGGTGGGATCACTTCTTTAGTGACACCTTGCGATTTCAGGCTTTGGCCCGCCATACAACGTGCCGCGATTTTCGCCAATTGCAAGCCACAGGCTTTTGAAACAAACGGCACGGTACGTGACGCGCGTGGATTTACCTCCAGCACATAAACCGTGCTGCCTTGAATGGCAAACTGTACGTTCATCAAGCCTTTAACGCCTAGCGCTTTTGCCATCTGCACGGTTTGCACACGCAATACATCTTGCAACTCTTCGCTTAAGCTATAAGGCGGCAATGAACAGGCCGAGTCGCCAGAGTGCACACCGGCTTGCTCAACGTGCTGCATAATACCGCCGATCAGCACATCTTCACCGTCACAAATCGCGTCTACGTCAATTTCCAACGCGTCATTTAAAAAGCGATCCAGCAAAACGGGTGAATCGTTAGAAACTTTTACCGCTTCGCGCATATAACGCTCTAACTGGCTTTGCTCATGCACGATTTCCATGGCGCGGCCACCTAACACATAGCTTGGGCGCACAACTAGCGGATAACCGATTTCATTGGCAGCAATCAGCGCTGCTTCCGGCGTACGCGCGGTGCGATTAGGCGGCTGTTTTAAGCCCAGCTCATGCAACATGGCTTGGAAACGCTCACGGTCTTCGGCCCTATCAATCGCATCTGGCGTTGTACCAATGATTGGTACGCCTGCTTTTTCTAAAGCGCGCGCAAGTTTCAAAGGCGTTTGGCCGCCGTACTGCACAATCACACCGGCTGGTTTTTCAATATGTACGATTTCCAGCACGTCTTCTAAAGTCACCGGCTCAAAGTACAAGCGGTCTGAAGTGTCGTAATCAGTTGAAACCGTTTCAGGATTACAGTTGACCATAATGGTTTCATAGCCATCTTCGCGCATCGCAAAAGCCGCATGTACGCAACAGTAATCAAATTCGATACCCTGGCCGATACGATTCGGCCCGCCACCCAGCACCATGATTTTCTTTTTATTCGTTGGCTTGGCTTCGCATTCCTCTTCATAGCTGGAATACATATACGCGGTATTGGTGGCGAATTCCGCGGCACAGGTGTCCACACGTTTGTATACAGGACGTACCTGCAAAGCCTGTCGATAGGCACGCACCGCGTGCTGATCGGTATCCAATAGTTTGGCCAGGCGCCTGTCACTGAAACCGCGACGTTTTAATTGAAATAGCGCGTCTTTATCCAAGTCGGCAATATGCTTGCCGGTTAAAGCCGCTTCACGGTTGATGATGTCTTTAATCTGCGCTAAAAACCAGGGGTCGATTTTTGAGATATTAAAAATATCCTCATTGCTAACGCCCATGCGCATCGCGTCCGCCACATACCATATGCGTTCAGGGCCTGGTTCGCCCATTTCCTTGGTGATGCGATCCATATCCGTTGAAATCGAATCCAGGCCATCTACGCCCACTTCCAAACCGCGCAAGGCTTTTTGGAAGGATTCCTGGAAGGTGCGGCCAATCGCCATCACTTCGCCCACAGACTTCATTTGCGTGGTTAAACGCGAATCGGCTTGCGGGAATTTTTCAAAGGCAAATCTAGGTATTTTGGTCACGACGTAATCGATACTCGGCTCAAACGAGGCTGGCGTTTGACCACCCGTAATATCGTTCTTCAATTCATCCAGCGTAAAACCAACCGCCAATTTAGCGGCCACTTTTGCAATTGGGAAACCGGTGGCTTTTGAAGCCAAGGCGGATGAACGCGATACGCGCGGGTTCATCTCAATCACGATCATGCGGCCATCAACCGGGTTAATGGCAAATTGCACATTCGAGCCGCCGGTATCCACACCGATTTCGCGCAGCACAGCCAGGCTGGCATTACGCATGATCTGGTACTCTTTGTCGGTCAATGTTTGCGCAGGCGCTACAGTGATGGAGTCGCCGGTATGCACGCCCATCGGGTCCAAGTTTTCGATTGAGCAGATAATGATGCAGTTGTCCGCTTTATCACGTACCACTTCCATTTCGTACTCTTTCCAACCCAGCATTGACTCTTCGATCAATAGCTCTTTGGTTGGTGACGCATCCAGGCCGCGCTCACAAATAATAATGAATTCTTCGCGATTGTAGGCAATACCGCCGCCGCTACCACCCATGGTGAATGAGGGACGGATAATCGCCGGATAGCCAATGCTGGCTTGCACTTGCAAGGCTTCTTCCATTGAATGTGCAATGCTGGAGCGCGCAGAACCCAGGCCGATTTTGGTCATGGCTTCTTTGAATTTCTGGCGGTCTTCGGCTTTATCAATCGCCTCTTTTGAAGCGCCAATCAGCTCAACATTGTATTTGGCTAAAACGCCGTACTTATCTAAATCCAGTGCGCAGTTGAGTGCCGTTTGGCCACCCATGGTTGGAAGTAGCGCATCGGGGCGCTCTTTGGCGATGATTTTTTCGACCACTTTCCAGGTAATCGGCTCAATATAGGTTGCATCGGCCATTTCAGGATCGGTCATAATCGTGGCGGGGTTGGAGTTCACCAAAATAACGCGGTAACCTTCTTCACGCAGCGCTTTACACGCCTGTGCACCGGAATAGTCAAACTCGCAAGCCTGGCCAATCACGATCGGCCCTGCGCCGATAATTAAGATGGATTTGATGTCTGTACGTTTTGCCATAGATTTATTTAGCCACAAAGCTCACCGAGAACACAGAGAATTGCCGATTAGATTTTACTCTGTGCACTCTGTGTTTTCTGTGGCTTACGCTTTTTTGGCTTCCATTAAATTGATAAATTGATCAAACAAATAACTCATTTCGGTTGGCCCTGGGCTTGCTTCAGGATGTCCCTGGAAGCTGAATGCCGGCTTGTCGGTGCGCGCAATGCCCTGCAAGCTGCCGTCGAATAGTGACACATGCGTTATTTTAATATTAGAAGGTAATGTTTCAGGATCAGCCGCAAAGCCATGGTTCTGGCTGGTGATGTAAACACGTTTGGTCTCAACATCTTGCACAGGATGATTGGCGCCATGATGGCCAAATTTCATCTTCATGGTTTTAGCGCCGCTGGCTAAAGCCAATAATTGATGACCCAAACAAATACCAAAGGTCGGGATGCCTGAATCGACCAGCGTTTTAATCGCCTTGATTGCGTAATCGCATGGCTCAGGGTCGCCAGGTCCGTTAGATAAAAAGATACCGTCGGGTTTGTAACTTAGCGCTTGTTCAGCCGTGGCTTGTGCTGGCAGAACAGTCACCTTGCAGCCACGTGAAACCAGCATGCGCAAGATATTCTGCTTAACGCCGTAATCAAAAGCCACCACATTAAACGGCGCTTTTGCTGGCTTTACAAAACCCTTACCAAAAGCCCATTCACCATCGGCAAAATCATAGGCAGTTTTACAGCTCACCACTTTGGCCAAATCCATACCCGCCAAACCAGGGAAGCTATTGGCCAACTCTAATGCTTTTTCCGTATCCACATTCTCAGCAGCCATAATGCAACCCGACTGTGCCCCTTTTTCACGCAAAATCCTGGTTAGCTTACGCGTATCGATATCGGCAATCGCCACGACATTATTGGCAATTAAATATTCAGACAAGGTTTGATTGCTGCGGAAGTTGGACTCTAACAGCGGTAAATCGCGAATGATCAAACCAGCCGCGTACACTTGGTTCGATTCAACATCTTCGGGATTGCTACCGGTATTGCCTATGTGCGGATAAGTCAGCGTAACAATCTGTGCAGCATAAGAAGGATCGGTGAGAATTTCCTGGTAGCCAGTCATGGCGGTATTAAAAACCACTTCGCCGACCGTATGCCCGGAAGCACCAATTGAAATGCCTTTAAAAACAGTCCCATCTGCTAACACTAAAACCGCTGGAATTGTTTTCGACACCTTGAAGCTCCTTTATTTCGACACGACACTACTTAACTTGACACACCTGCCAGCAGATGTGCAAAACGGGAAAAGCTTTGTAAACTCTTCCCGTTTCAGAATTGCCGAATTATAGCTGAATTTAGCCTAAGCCTCAAGTTCAGTCTGCACGTTTTTTGTACATTGTTAATGATTATTAAACCTTAACGACCAAGTAAGAATCCAGTTTATCAGCCGATTCTGACAAAAAGTTAAGCCTTGTACTGATGGGGTTGTAGGCGGCTTAGGTTTTAAATAGCGACAAGTCATTTAATTATTTAAAAGACGATTCACTATTTAATTCAATGAAAACATTTAAGGACAATATATGAATTGGGATCAAGTTGAAGGTAATTGGAAACAATTAAAAGGCAGCATCAAAGAGCAATGGGGTCATTTAACAGATGACAACCTTGATGTGATTGCAGGCAAACGCGACCAATTAGCCGGCAAGATTCAAGAGGCTTACGGCGTTTCCAAGGAAGAAGCTGAAAAGCAGATTTCTGACTGGGAACGCAAGCAAAAACACTAAATCTTATTGATTTAACTAAGGCACAAACCGATGGTTTGTGCTATTTTTACATGTGCTATCCCAGCAATACTAGATTGCCATCATAAAGCAATTGGTCATGTCCATCGTATACAGCCATTCAAACTAACCAATAAAAAGGAAAAATATGTCATCCGCCATCGGCTTACTCATACTGATATTAGACATCTTCGCCATTATCAAAATAATCCAAAGCTCAGCTTCTGGTACAGAAAAATTATTGTGGATTCTTGGCGTATTATTTTTCCCTGTTATCGGTTTAATCGTTTGGTTTTTTGCCGGCCCTGGCGGCAAGAAAATCTAAGCTAAACACCACATTTTCAATTCAACCCGTAAACACGGCAAGCGCTTCTGCTTGCCATTTCAGTTATCACTCATCAAAGGATCTATATGCACGTTAGTTTCGAGCAAGCACAACAAATTATTGATAAAGCCGTAGAAAAATCAACAGAAATGGGCGTCAAGATGTGTATCGCCGTGCTGGACTCAGGCGGCAACCTCAAAAGTTTCAGCCGTATGGACGACGCTTGGGTTGGCAGTATTGATATTGCCATTAAAAAAGCAAAAACCGCGTGCTACTTTGCCATGCCATCCGGTGCGATTGGCCAGCTCTCGCAACCAGGCTCACCACTTTATGGTATAGAGCATTCAAATGACGGCTTGATCACGTTCCCAGGTGGCTTACCTATTGTTGACCATGAAGGCATTTTAATCGGTGCAATCGGAGTAAGCGGCGACACGGTTGAAAATGACCATATCGTGGCACAAGCAGGTGTGAATGTTGCCGGTGTTTGCGATTTACCAAAACACCCATGGCGTACCTAGATTTGAATCCGCTAGGCTGAAGTCATTGTTTGGACTTCAGCCTTAGCTTTTATGCAACGCCCAATCGGGCTATATCTCTGTGGCCAATTGTAAAATACTATTAAATCGTTATAAGAACTTTGTAAGCCAACGATTTTTAATATTTTAAAAGGACAATAAAAAAATGAACTTCAAACTTTTGGTCGCATCACTTGCATTAATTGCAGGCTCAGCGCAAGCAAACACAATCAGCACAACAGTTAGAGTTGATGACGCTCCAGTCAATCAAACAGTAGCCTATGTTAATTTCAATGTAACTGATGCAGGCTTTTTTAATATTAGCGCAGCAGAGGGCTTCCTTGACTTCACAGATCCTTTTATTTATTTATTTTCAAGCCCAGCAAGCATAGATACTTTTATTGAAGCTGACGATGATGACGGGTTTGGTAACAATGCGTTTATTGATCGCAATTTGAATATCGGCAGCTATGTTCTTGCTGTGTCTACCTACAACTTTAGCTTATCTGAAGCAATTTCTGGTTACAACGGCAGCGTAAACTTTATTAATGATGGTGATGTTGAAGTAACAATCAGCTCACGAGATGGCATAGCTGAATTTAGCAATCCTTCTGCTGTACCAGTACCAGCAGCTGCATGGTTGTTTGGTTCTGCTTTATTAGGTTTTGCAGGCTTTAGACGTAAATCAGTTTAATAGCTCTGGTTATTAACTAAAAATAAAGCCGCAATGTGCGGCTTTATTTTATGGTGCGGCTTTATTTTCATGCTCTTCAAAACAGTGTAAGCAAATTAACGCAAATTCAATACATCTCGCATATCAAATAATCCCGTATTGTGCGCACTTAAATATTTGGCGGCACGTAATGCGCCCAAAGCAAAAGTCGCGCGGCTACTGGCTTTGTGTGTCAACTCTACTCGCTCACCAATGCCAGCCAGCACTACGGTATGATCACCCACCACGTCACCGCCACGCATGGTTGCAAAGCCAATCGTGCCTGCCTCGCGTTCGCCTGTAACGCCTTCGCGCGCATATACAGCACAATCTTTTAATGCAACACCCAAGCCTTGCGC
>JAZKEN010000032.1:0-64026 GCA_040387035.1 Pseudomonadota bacterium
CGCATTGTAAAGTAGCCAACCTGGTCAGATGCGGAAGCAAGCAGCCACAACTATTGAGCAAGTGCCGGGGGTTTGGCTCGCCTCCTCCAAAAAAATCCATTTTAATAAAGCATCTGCAGCGTTGCGCGCTACTCCAAATCCTCATGTACTTGATGTACATTCCGGTTTATGCGCTCCGTACGCCTTGCATCTGCATTATTTAAATGAATTTTTGGCAGCATAGTATACATTTTAACTTAGACGAAATTCAATTTTTAAGCTAAAGTCTCGCTTATGTCATATCTCGTTTTAGCACGTAAATACCGCCCCAAATCGTTTGATACTTTAGTTGGTCAGCCGCATGTAGTGCGCGCATTGACTAATGCGCTGACACAGCAGCGTTTGCATCATGCTTACTTATTTACCGGTACACGCGGCGTAGGTAAAACGACGATTGCGCGTATCTTGGCCAAGTCATTAAATTGCGAAACCGGCATCACAGCAACGCCCTGCGGCGTATGCAATGCTTGTACCGAAATCGATC
Source organism: Pseudomonadota bacterium (assembly GCA_040387035.1). Lineage (GTDB taxonomy): Bacteria > Pseudomonadota > Gammaproteobacteria > Burkholderiales > Methylophilaceae > Methylotenera_A. The sequence continues at coordinate 524 of JAZKEN010000032.1, forward strand.
GTGGCCGTTTTGTGGATTTGCTGGAAGTCGATGCGGCATCCAACACGCAAGTAGACGCCATGCGCGAACTGCTGGATAACGCACAATACGCGCCTACCGTGGGCCGTTTTAAAGTGTACATCATCGATGAAGTGCACATGCTGTCTAAAAGTGCCTTCAATGCCATGCTTAAAACGCTGGAAGAGCCTCCAGCACACGTTAAATTTATCCTGGCTACCACTGACCCTCAAAAAGTACCGGTGACCGTACTATCGCGCTGTTTGCAATTTAATTTGCGCCAGATGGCTGGCATTACCATTTCCGAGCATTTACAAAATGTTCTTGGCCAAGAAAATATCAGTTTTGAGCCGGCCGCTATCCACCTGATTTCACGTGCCGCCGCAGGCTCTATGCGCGATGCCTTGTCATTGACCGACCAGGCGATTGCCTATGGCAACCAGACGGTGAATGAAGCAGAGGTGCGCAGCATGTTGGGTGCCATCGACCAATCGTATTTATATGACATTTTGCAGGCCCTAATCGATCAAGATGGGGCCGCCCTGATTGAAAAAGCGCAGGCCATGCAGATGCGCAATATTGCATTTGAAGCCGCGCTAAATGACCTGGCCAATATTTTGCATCAAATTGCCATCATACAAACCGTGCCTGGCAGCATGGCTGACGACCACCCGGAGCGCAACCTGCTTATAGGTTTAGCACAAAAATTAAATGCGGAAACCCTGCAACTGTATTATCAAATCGCCTTATTAGGCCGCAGGGATATTGGCTTAGCGCCAGATGAGTACGCTGGCTTTACCATGAGTTTGCTACGTATGCTGGCCTTTACGCCTAGCGAAAAAGTATCTGAAAAGCTGACCACACCCGCCCCCATTATCAATAGGCCGCTAACCACACCAGCAAGCAATGCGCAGGCAAATATAAAAGTGGAGATTGCACCCAGTGAACCAGCAGTAGTGACGCAAACTATTGCAACGCCTGTAGAATCGATTGCTGAGCCTGCCGCAATCGAAACCAGCACTGAAAATACGGCACAAAGTTTTGACGGCAACTGGCGTGCCCTGGTTGAAAAAAGTTTAAAGCTTGGCCTTGCCCGTGCCTTGGCACAAAACTGTGAAATGATCAGCTACGATGAAAACAGTATTAATCTAAGGGTAGCCGCGAGCAATAAACATTTAGTCAGCGCGAGCTATCAGGAAAAATTATCCAGCGCCATCAACCAGCATTTTGGTAAGCGCATCAAGCTGAGTGTAGAAATCAGTGGCGAAGCCCATATTGAAATCAATACGCCAGCCAAACAATCCGCTGTTGAAAAAGCCACTATTCAGTCGTCTGCGGAAGAGTCAATTATGCAAGATAGCTTTGTGAAAGACTTACTCAGCCAGTTTGACGCAACGATTATCCCCAACAGCATTAAACCCATTTAGTTAATACGATAGGAGCACAATATGATGAAAGGTGGCATGGGCAATATGATGAAGCAAGCCCAGCAAATGCAAGCCAATATGCAAAAAGCGCAAGCAGAATTAGCCGAAACTTTGGTAGAAGGCGTTGCCAGCAGCGGCCTGGTAAAAATCAGCATGACCTGTAACAACGTTGTGAAGCGCGTCACGATAGATGACTCTGCAATGGATGACCGCGAAACTTTAGAAGACTTATTGCTGATTGCGTTAAATGACGCAAGAGCCAAAGCAGAAGCGACTTCATCTGCGCGCATGAGTGGCATGATGCCGGCAGGTTTTAAATTACCGTTTTAAGTTTTCCCCACAGGTTTCGTCATTCCCGCGCAGGCGGGAATCCAGTCAAGGTGACATTAATTTGAGTAGTTTTAATAAAAGTCATGCTTGCCTGGACAACACCTGCGCTGGTTTAACACTTAAGAAATGATATGAAAAACCCTCCCGCACTCGAGCAGTTGATTGATTCGTTACGCTGCCTGCCTGGCGTAGGGCCAAAATCTGCCTTGCGAATGGCGTATTACTTGTTGCAACGCGATAGAAAAGGTGCGGCTAAATTAGGCAATAGCCTGGAAAATGCCCTGCAAGTGCTTGGACATTGCACGCTGTGCAATAATTTTTCCGAAACGCCTATCTGCCCTTTATGTACGTCTGAAAAGCGTGATCCGTCACAATTGTGCGTAGTAGAAATGCCAACCGACTTGATGATGATGGAACAAACGCAATCATACAATGGTATGTATTTTGTATTGATGGGCCGATTATCACCTCTGGATGGCGTTGGCCCGAAGGAAATCAATTTAGAAAAACTGATTAAGCGCGCGCAAGATGGCGTGACCCAGGAAGTGATTCTGGCTACCAACTACACGGTTGAAGGCGAAGCCACTGCGCATTACATCAGCGAGCTGCTTAAAACACGCGGCATAGCGGTAAGCCGTATCGCACGTGGCCTGCCAATGGGTGGCGAAATTGAATATGTGGATAGCGGCACACTATCGATGGCGTTGCTGGGGCGAAAAAAACTTTAACGCTAAAATCCACCATCCATCGCCAGCATATATAGATAGATGTTTAGCTCACATTGATCAATTGCAGTAGATCCATTGGTGCGTCAATGAGTGCATCAGCGCCCCATTCCAGTGGCTTATCCGTCACATCAATATAGCCAAATAAAGCCACCACTGTTTTCATACCTGCCGCTTTTCCTGCCTGTACATCACGCTCTGCATCACCCAGGTAGATGCAGCTTGCAGGATCAACATCCGCTTCTTCACAAGCCAATAAAAGTGTCGCTGGTGAAGGTTTTGGTTGCGGTGCGTCATCGCCACTGACCACGCAAGCGGCGCGTTTATCCAAATCCATGCTTTTGACCAAAGGCTGCGTAAAACGACGCGGTTTATTGGTGACAATCCCCCACTTTAGCCCTTTACTTTCAATGGCTTGCAATAGATCGCCCATACCATCCAACAAAACAGGGCTGCGCGTAAAGACGGTATCGTAAATACTTAAATACTCATCGCGCATGGCAATAAAATTGGCATCCTTTGGCGTAATGCCAAAGCCCAAACCAAGCAAACCGCGTGAGCCATGCGAGGCAAAAGGCCTGATGGCCGCATCGCTTAGCGGTGCCCTGCCATGGCGTATAAGTTGAAGATTAAGTGCATGACCTAAATCCGGAGCGGTATCCACCAGCGTACCATCCAGATCGAAAAGAATAGTATCGATCAAGCATTAACCCTTAACTGTATGCATCATATAATTCACGGAAACATCGCTATCGAGCCAGTAATGCTTGGTAATGGGGTTATAGCTCATGCCGATCTGGTGCTGTAGCCTTAAATCGACAGACCGCGTCCAACTAGCCAGTTCTGAAGGTTTGATAAATTTTGCATAATCATGCGTACCGCGCGGCAACATATTCAGCACATATTCGGCGCCAATCACTGCAAACAAGTAGGCTTTGGGATTGCGATTAATGGTAGAGAAAAACACATGGCCACCCGGCTTAACCAGCTGCGCACAAGCTTGCACCACGCTAGCCGGGTCGGGCACATGTTCCAGCATTTCCAGGCATGTCACCACGTCATAACTGGCTGGCGCCTCTACGGCCAATTGTTCAACTGCAATAAGACGATAATCAACGTTAATACCGCTTTCAAGGCTATGCAGTTGCGCCACTTTCAGGGCTTTTTCGCCTAAATCAATGCCAGTGACCTTGGCACCCTTTTGCGCCATGGATTCACTTAATATACCGCCTCCACAGCCGACATCCAGAACCGTTTTACCGGCTAATGAAACCGCTTGCTCAATATAATTGAGGCGCAAAGGGTTAATATCATGCAAAGGCTTGAATTCACTGGTTTTATCCCACCATTTGTGGGCTAGCTCACTAAATTTATTCAATTCAGCTGAATCGTAATTGGACATAGTTTTCTTTATCTAAAATGGTTAGCTAATAGACTTGAACGCATCGAGTTTGGTTTGCCACTTGTTCACAATATCCACCAGTTCTTGCGGTTCGATATTACTGTAAATACCAGCATTGTTGTTTGGCTTATGATACTTCAAATCACCATTCACCCAAACATGGCTTATTTGCTCACGCTCAGCCACATACACCAGGTGTGAAATTACATCAAAACAAGGTTGCATATTAAAATCGTCTAATTTGACAGCTGTTAAATCGGCTAATTTACCGATCTCAATTGAGCCAATTTCTTCGTCCATACCAAGCGCCTTGGCCCCATTTATGGTCGCCATTTCTAGCGCTTGATGCGCAGAAACGGCAGTGGCATCGCCACTTATTCCTTTGGCTAATAATGCGGCAAGCCGCATTTCAGTAAACATATCCAATCGGTTATTACTAGCCGCACCATCCGTGCCCAGACCGATATTAATACCCTGCTTCGCATAATCGGCAATGGGCGCAATGCCGCTGGCCAGCTTTAGGTTGGAGCTTGGGCAATGCGCAACACTGCATCCATTTTCTGCCAGCATCTGTATTTCTATTGCATTTAAGTGCACACAATGGGCAAAGGTAGTCGTAGCACCTAATAAGCCTAACTTGGCCAATCGTGCCAGTGGGCGCATGCCATAAACTTGTTCGCTTTGCGTAATTTCTGCGATAGTTTCATGCAAGTGCGTGTGTAAGCCTATATTGATCTGCGCACTTAATGTGTTTAACGTTGTAAAAGTCTCATCCGAGACGGTATAAGGCGCGTGTGGCGCAAAACTAAAGCGGATCAATGGCTCATTTTTTAAGCTATCACGCGTTTGCGTACCTTTGTCGATGTAACTTTCAGCATTATTGGCGTACTGCGTTGCAAATTCCAGAACAACCAGGCCTAAATTTGCGCGCATGCCTGACTGAACAGCGGCTTCAGCGGCAGCTTCAGGGTAAAAATACATATCATTAAAAGTAGTGATGCCGCCCCGCAGCATTTCAGCACAAGCCAATAATGTTCCGTCACGTACAAAGTTTGCCGATAGCACTTTCTGTTCGGCTGGCCAGATATGTTGCTCTAACCAGGGCATTAAGGGTAAATCATCCGCCAAGCCGCGCATCAGATTCATGGCCGCATGGGTATGCAAGTTAATAAAGCCCGGCAACAAAACGTGCTCGCTTAGTTGAACCACTTCATTCGCTTGATATTGTTGATGCGCCTCTAAGATTGGGTAGATAGCAATAATGACACCGGCATGAATGATTACCGCCTGATGCTCTAATACAGTGTTTTTAGGGATAATTGGTACTAGCCAACGTGCCTCAATCATTAAATCGATCGCTTGTTTCATGCTGGTATTATAACGACAAAGTAACAGCCGATTAAAAATAATAGGCAATAAAAAACCCCGCATTAACGGGGTTTTTTATTCGGTTAGAAACTAACTAATTAAACTTAGTTACAACCTACTTCTTTTTTGCCTTCAGCTTGAATCGTTACACGACGATTTGGTTGTAAGCATGTGATTAGTTTTTGAGTTTTGCTATTACCAGCACACTCAACAACAGGCTCTGACTCACCTTTACCAATTGCTTGGATGATAGATTGATCAACACCTTGAGCAGTCAAGTAGTCTCTAACGATGTTAGCACGACGCTCTGAAAGTTTTTGGTTGTATTCATCAGTACCAAGTCTGTCAGTATGGCCAGTTACGATAACAGCTTTAAACTCAGGGTTTGCTTTGATTTTAGCAGCTGCTTCATCTAGAGCGGCTTTGCCTTCATCTCTTAAGTTTGCTTTATCAAAAGCAAATAGTTTCTCAGCACCAACAGTAATTGTTTCTACTTGTGGTGTACAAACTACCGGAGCTGGAGCTGGCTCTGGTGTTGGCTCTGGAGCTGCTGCAATTGGAGCTGGTTCTGGAGTTGGCTCTGCAACTACTGCTGCTGGCGCGCCGAAACGGAAAATAGCACCTAAGTTAACCAATGTATTACGGATTGTGCCATCAGCGTCAAAATCATTTGTTGATGATTTAGCATCTGACTTGCTCCACTGATGACGTACATCAGCTTGTAAACCGAATGAATCGCTGAACAAATACTGTAAACCTAAACCTACGTTAGCCATTACTGAAGTTTTAGTCTTGTCACCAATACCAACACCTGAGTAATCAACATTGTTACGAGCTGCGCCTACACCAGCAAGTAAGAATGGACGGAATTTATCACGGCTAAACATGTACAAAGCGTCTAAACCCAATGTAGTTTGTTTGTATTTACCGCTAGCACCGACAATGTCTGTATCTTCATCTAAACGGTTATAACCTAAACGACCTTGTAAATCCCAGCTTGGGCTTAATTCTTTACCAAGACTGATAAAGCCGCCACGTACACCATTGTCAGCTTCTAGATCGTTATCTGTATGCATGTAGCTTACACCTGGTACAGCATACCAAGCGCCACGGTACATATCTTCAGCTGATGCTGCGAAAGCTGATAAGCCAAGGGTGGCAACAACAGCTAAGCTAATTAAATTCTTTTTCATTATTAAACTCCTATTAAAAACGTACTTACAAACAAATATCTATGAGCGAACTATACTTAAACTATTCTAACTAAGCAACGCTAAACTTTAGGATTGACGCGCTAAATCGTTTAATTTGTTGTGTTCTTGCAACAGTTTTTTTACTTTTACCACTTTATCCATTACTAAAGTCTTATTTCGCGCGTCTGATTCACAAACACCACCTCTAAAACCAATATAGAATGGGCTAGCTTTGCTTAAAAACTCAATATGTTGTGGTTTCAAAGACCCTGCTACTCCAGATTTTAATGCATTTATTTTGCAGGCTTGTGTAAAAATTTGTAAAGTCTGCACATCGCAAATGCTCAGCAAATCCTGCTGCTTGGCGTTGGTGTCTAACATAGCACCATAAAACCCCAATTTGTTAAGCGTTTCAAGTAACTTCAAATCCACTTGCTGGTCGGCAAAAAACACGGCAACCAGCTTGGCATCTGCTTTCAGTGTGGTCATTTCTCGTAGATCAAACCTTTGCTGCCAGTTTGGAATAGCTTCTAAAGTGGCAATCGCCACCTTGATAATATCAATATTGATTTCTACCCTTTTTAATATACTACTCATCAGATCATCTAGACTGGCATGATTCTCGCCGACGGTAGCGCTAATTAAAATGGGTTGAAAGTAAGGGTTGTGCTTTGTATTGATCTGATTGTGCTGTTGCGTTTTGCCCACAATCTGCGCGCTTAAAGCCAAGTCGAGCGCACCTAATGCGCCGGTTTGCGGATCTTTTAAATCGACAATATCCACACCTGCATTGAGTGCGATCAATGCCTCTTCAACATTTTTTACGCTGACCAGCAATTGCGTCATAGTGGCTCTTGCTTTTGCAAACCTGCGTAAAAGTGGTGTACTTTTTCTACCAGCCAAGACCATGCCAGCAATTCGTTTTCACCGGCGGTTTTATCGATGGCAATTTGCAAATACTGCATTTCTGCAACTATTTTATCCTGCGGCAGCATATGCAAACGACTCACTAGTACAGCCAACTCTAACACAGCCGCTTGCGCCCGGTTGAATCCTTTAAAAGGACTGTGGTTTTGTGCAAATGTTTTTTGCATCAGCAGCTGCGGCCTGACGGCATCTTCACGCACTTCGATTAAGGCCAACTCCACATGCTGCAGGCAGCCTGCCAGCCTAAGGCCTTTAATCTGGCTGGCTTGTTGTAAAGCCCACGCCTGTCGGTTGGTTAGCGCTGCTGCAAATACCCGCACATCGTCGGTCATATTCATCACCGCAACTTTGGTTGCCAGGATATTATCCAAGGTGACGGATGGCTTGTAAGGCGAAATCAGGACATTGTCACCCTCGTAGCGCACGCCAAAAGGCGCTACATGGGCAACACCCTCTGCATTGATGCTGGTAATAATGGTTTCAAAGATCATTTGTCTTTTTGTTGTCGTTTTTCTTTTAATGATGCTTCGCGGTGACTTTTTCTATCATCCACTTTTTCTACCAGGCTTGAAACACCCCAATCAAGGGATTCATCTTGCACATACCGCTTTTTGAGTTGCCAGGCAATTTGCGCACGCGCAAGCTCCACACCCAGATAAAACGCATGTGAAGCATCATTTTGCACACCCAGGTTCGGATAAAACGCAAAAGGATCCACGTCTTGCAACAAGCCATCTCGATTGTACACGTGTACACCCGTTTCACTGACCATAATCCTGAAACTGGGGTCTTTAATCTGGGCCGCGATCTCTGCCACTTCGGTGGCGTTATACGGAAATGGCTTTCTGTCATGCAGACCTAGCAAGCCATTGCTGTAGCCTCTTGGTAACCTGTCATCCAATTTGGCACGATACATCACGCGCCGCGCATTATCGGCTTCTGCAATCGCATTCACCGCATGCGGGCTTACTGAGGTAGCCAGCACTGCCTGGATATTCAATTCACTGATCAGGCCAAACAGGACCGCATTAATGCCGGTGGTATCGGCATCTGTTAGCTCTGTCACATTACCAATACCCATCATCATTTGAATCTGCGGATACTTTTTGCGCAGCTTGTGGTAGCGCACGATAGAATCGGCTAGCCCAAAGTGGATCGGGTCCAAAATCGCATCGGCAATAAACGGCTTATTGCGTTTTAAGCAGTGTTCAATGGCGCGGTAAAGTGACGGCATATTGCCCGGTTTTGCAGGGATTAAAATCGGTGTGGCGGCCACTTCATCTGCAATCCATAGCGTTTTTTCGGTGAGGCTTAATAAGTAATCTGCGCCCGATTGCCCGGCTAGCAGCAAATCATCGGCGCGCATGGAATCGACGCTTACCTTTAAACCCAGCGCTTTCAATGCTTGAATAGAGTCCTTTAGATGCGCAAAAGACTTGCCAGGCAAACAGCCCAAATCAATCACATCAGCGCCCTGGGCTTGAAAACGTAAGGCTTTTTCTACAATGGCATCAATACTTAAATCCGGCGCATCCACGATCTCGGCAAATATTTGTACGGAATACTGGCTTAAATCGGGAGCAATGCCATTTTGGCCAAAATACTGCGGCAGGTCTTTTAAATCTTTAGGACCACGCTCTACCGGAATGCCATATTGGCGGTGTAATTGGCTTAAATCACCCTGGCAAAGCCCTGGCAAAATCATTTTATTGGCATCACCCGTATTTTTTAATCGGCGCGCGATGAGATCCGGGGTCATCAAAGCCGCCACAGACACGCCTATTTGCTCTACGCGGTATTTAAATTGCGGAGGTTTAGGGTTTTTATCCGATGGGGTCTGAATATCTTGCAACACCTTATGCAGACTTTTTTCAGCCAATTTACCGGTTACAAATAATAGCTTTTCAGCCATGGTTATTGTGGCTCTTGATGATGGTGGCCTGCAAAGCGCACATTGACTGCCTGTTGCAGGCCCTCAATACTTTCAACAATCTGTGTATGCTCAAAAGCAGCCAATTTTTGCACATTCTCCAAATCGATTTTGCGTGGAAACACTTGCACAATATTATCACGCGGCGCTTCCGATTCTAAAAATGAAGCACCCGGCGCGGGCACCGTGTCGCAAGCGAAAATAACACTGGGCACGCGCGTCTTGCCCGCTTGTGCGTATAGATTAGTAATCAAGGAGTCTGAAAATCCGTAGGCCATTTTAGCAACGGTATTGGATGTTGCGGGGGCGATAACAAGCGTGTGATATTTACCTTGGTAAAACAATTCTACCGGTACGCTACTGGCCGTTTTATCCTGATAAACCTTATGGCCAGTTGCGTCTAGCTGCGCCTGAAAACCATATTGGCGGATGATTTCTGCCGCGGCTTTGCTTAAAAAAACATCAACGTTCTCAATGGTCTGCAGATAATCAAGGCATTCGCGTAAGTAATGCCCAGAACCGGTGATTGCCCACGCTAATCGCTGTTTTTGTGGTGTTGACATGTAAACCTTTACAGCACAATAAAATGCAAGATACTAGCTTAGGCCTGATTTAAAAAGGATGGGCACAAATAAAAATTTGAGCGCAGCATACAAATAGTACATTCGGTTTTAACCATATTTAGAAGCACGAATATTTTTTATGCAGCAATAAAGCATAGCGACAGAGTTTGCGTTTTATGCGAATGGATGCTCAATAATAATCGTCTCATCGCGCTCTGGGCCCGTAGAAACAATCGCGATCGGCACACCGCATAGCGCTTCCAGGCGTTTAAGGTAATGCTGCGCGTTTTTAGGCAAGCCATCCCATGTTTTAACGCCAAAGGTATTCCCTGTCCAACCTGCAACCGTTTCATAGATGGGTTTGCAACGCGCGACATCGTCGGCGCCCACTGGCAACATATCCACTACTTTGCCGTCCAGTTCATAGCCGGTACAGATATCCAGGCTTTCGATACCATCCAACACATCAAGCTTGGTAATGCACAAGCCTGTCAGGCCGTTAATCCTGGCCGAGCGGCGTAATGCAGCCGCATCAAACCAGCCACAACGGCGTTTGCGTTTGGTAACCGTACCAATTTCCTGGCCTTTGGTAGACATTTGATAGCCCGGGCAATTTTCTGTTTCAATATCCAACTCACTTGGGAATGGGCCGCCGCCGACTCTGGTTGTGTAAGCTTTGGTAATGCCCAATACATAGTGCAGCATATTGGCGCCTACGCCGGTGCCTGCAGAGGCCTGGCCAGCGATACAGTTGCTTGAAGTCACGTAGGGATAAGTACCATGGTCAATATCCAGCAAAGTACCCTGCGCACCCTCAAACAAAAGGTTTTCGCCTCTGGCGTTTGCCGCATACAGTTCCGCTGAAATATCCGCAATCATAGGTTTTAATGCAATCGCATGTGCCATGCTGGCATCATATTGTTGATTGAAATCAACCGCTTTTGAGCCCAGGTAATTGGTTAACACAAAGTTGTGGTAGTCCATCACCTCTTTTAATTTTTCCGCAAAACGCTCCGGATAGAACAAGTCATAAACTCGCAAGGCACGACGCGCGACTTTATCTTCATAAGTAGGGCCTATGCCCTTGCCGGTTGTGCCGATTTTAATGGCCCGCTTAGCTTCACGCGCGGTATCCAGCGCCACATGATGACTTAAAATCAAAGGGCAGCCTGGGCTGACTTTCAAGCGGCTTTTTACTTCCAGGCCATCTTTTTCCAGTGCCGCGATTTCGCTTAGCAAATGCCCGGCATCCAGCACAACGCCATTGCCGATATAACAATTAACGCCTGCGCGCACAATGCCTGATGGTACAAGATTCAATTTATACACGCGCTGCGCGTCACCTTGGCCAACAACTAAGGTGTGGCCTGCATTATGGCCGCCCTGAAAGCGCACAACGCCCTGCGCATGGTCGGTCAGCCAATCAACGATTTTGCCTTTGCCTTCATCGCCCCATTGCGTACCAATAACGACCACGTTTTTAGCAGAGTTTTTTACTGTATTTTGCGCCATAGCTTTTACTTAAGTATTTTCAACTGAAATTATAAATAGGGATATTACAAATAGGATCATAAAGACTGGATTTGCCACTGACCATCAGCATGCGTTAATTGCCTATCGCAATTGAGTTCAGCCATATCAATGGCCGAGTTTGGCAATGCCTGTATCACGATCTGACCTTGTGCACGCAACGCTTCAATTGCATCCAGCAGGGTTTTATCACCACTTGCGGGCGCTAAAATCGCCTTTGCTACGGATGCAGGTGCCAACGCCGTCACTGCGCCGCGCAAGTCCAGGCTGAAACCTGTCGCCGGGCGGGCGCGTCCAAAAACCAGGCCTACTTCGTCATAACGTCCACCTAGTGCGATTGGGCCTGTGTAGCCTTTTGCATAAGCGGCAAACACAATGCCGCTGTGGTAGTGATAGCCGCGCAGCTCACTTAAATCAAACGAAACGTGCACGTTTAAATCGCTTAATTGCGTTGCTACACTGGACAAATCGACCAAGGCTTTAGTGATAGCAGGAATGTTGGGTAATTGTTGCGCTGCCTGTTGCAGTACGCCCACATCACCATTTAAATCGGTTAAATCAATCAGCGCCTGTTTAATATTGGCATCTAGATTAAGTGCCAGTAAAGCTACACTAGCTTTATCTTTACTCTGCAGAGCGGTATATAAATCCTGCTCTAAATTAGCGGCAATATTCCCCGCTTTTACCAAAGCTTCAAAAATAGCAACATGGCTAAAATCGATATGCAGCTCTTTTAAGCCTAGCGTTTGCAAAGCCTTAATCATTAAGCGATGGATTTCAATATCGCTTTCAATTCCGGCATGGCCGAATAACTCAGCACCTAATTGCAGAGGCTCGCGTGTGCGTGCCAGTCCATCTGGCTTGGTGCGCAGAACTGTCCCTGCGTAGCAGAGTCGCGACACACCCTGATGATTAAGCATATGCGCATCAATGCGAGCCGCTTGCGGCGTCATATCAGCGCGAATGCCCATCAAACGGCCTGTCAGCTGATCGACCACTTTAAAAGTCGCCAGGTCCAGGTCATGGCCAGTACCGGTAATCAATGACTCCAGGTATTCCAGGGTAGGCGGAATAACATATTGGTAGCCATGTACTTTCAACAGGTCCAGCAATTGGCGACGCAATGATTCGATGCGCGCGGCCTCAGCAGGCAACACATCTTCAATATATTCAGGAAGCAACCAATTACGCATGATTAAGTTTTAATTCGGTGTTAATGAAGCTGTTTTGAGAGCGATAAAATCGTTTATTCGACAACAATCTGAGATTTTATCGCTATTTGCAGGTTTTGTAGATATTAATTTGTTTTAATCAGTACTAATTGTGGCAAGTGAAGGTGTACTTGGCAGAACATTGCTGGCCTAGACTGACTTATTTATTTGGACAGCCAAAACAACAATGCGCCGCCCGCTATGGAAAAAAGGCCTACAAAACGTAGTTGGCCATCTTTGAGCGCCACCATGCGTTTAAATGTTTCGCGCCAAGCCTGTGGCGCGATTAAAGGCAATATGCCCTCCAGTACCAACATCAAAGCGAGTGCCGTAATTAAAGTATTATTCATCTATTTAACAATAATTACCGGCTATTAGCATTTACCTACCGCCAGCACTGCGCATGTATTTAAAGAAATCCGATTTTGGGTCTAGCACCATCACGTCCGATTTGCTTTTGAAGCTGTTTTTGTAGGCTTCCTGGCTGCGATAGAACGCATAGAATTCCGGGTTTTTGCTATAAGCGCTGGAGTAGATCTCAGCCGCTTTTGCATCGCCCTCACCCTTCATTTTTTGTGCATTACCAAATGCTTCTGCAATAATCACTTCACGTTGCTTGTCTGCATCGGCACGTATTTTTTCTGACGCAGCCGCACCTTCCGAGCGCAACTGGTTAGCGATACGTCTACGCTCTGCAATCATCCTGTCGTAAACCGATTTACTGATATCTTCAGAATAATCCACACGTTTTAAACGCACATCCACCACTTGGATGCCGATTTGGCGTGCTTCTTTGTCGGCACGTGCGCGCATATTATCCATAATGGCGCGGCGCTCACCTGAAATCACATCGTGCACAGTACGTTTACCAAACTCATCACGCAAGCCGGCATTGACTACTTGAGCAAGACGATCTTCTGCCGCATTTTCGCCACCTTCTTTAACTGAAACATAGTATTTGGATGGGTCGATAATGCGCCATTTAACAAACGAATCGACCGTCATGGTCTTGTTTTCGCTGGTAATAATTTCAGCTGGCTGCTCGTAATCCAGCGTCACAATGCGCTTATCAAAGTATTTCAAATCGTCCAGCAAAGGTACTTTGAAAAACAATCCAGGCTCTTTATGCACCGCCACGATTTCACCCAGTCTAAATACCAGTGCGTACTCACGCTGGTCAACCGTAAAGAAAGACATGGTTAAAATCACCAGTAACACAAACAAGCCGACTAGATAACTACCTATATTTTTCATTTCAATTCTCTTATAAATTCTGTAAAAATAACGATATGGTGACTTGAATCAATTTATCGACTATCTCTATCACGGCTACGCATCAATTCACGCGCCGTATCGGCTTCTGTATCCGATTGCTTGATGGTGGCTGGCACAGTCGCAGTTGGCGAAGCACTTGGCCCGGCCGCCCCTACCGCCATCAATTTATCCAAAGGCAAATACAGCAGGCTGTTACCACCTTGCTGGTCAACAATCACCTTGCTGGTGCTAGACATGATTTGTTCCTGCGCATCTAAATACAGGCGCTGGCGGGTGACTTCTGGTGCTTTGGTGTACTGGGCTAGAATCTGCTCAAAGCGGCTGGCATTACCTCTTGCCTCGTTTTCCACTTTAAGTTTGTACCCAGAGGCTTCTGCTGCCAGGCGCGAAGCATTGCCTCGCGCTTTAGGAATCACATCGTTTGCGTACGCTTGTCCTTCGTTGATTTGGCGCTGGTAATCCTGATTGGCACGGTTGACATCGTCAAACGCCTCTTTCACCTGCTCAGGCGCTGCGCCTTTTTGACGCGACACGCTGGTGATTAATACGCCGGTTTTGTAACTGTCCAGAATCGCCTGCATACGCTCCGAGGTATCTGGCAATCCTTTTTGCAATAAGTCGTCAAGCTTGCTTTTACCTACAATTTCCCTGATCGCGGTTTCAGCCGCAGACATCACCGATTCATCAGTGGAGCGGTTATTAAACAGATAATCTTTTGCGTTCTTGAGTTTGTATTGCACGGCCACTTGCATATCGATGATGTTTTCATCTTCGGTTAGCATCAGCGCTTCTTTGGGCTGCCTTGTTTTGCCGCCTGCACCGTCACCACTGCTTCTGTAGCCCACTTCCAGGCGGCGCACTTGCTCCATATTCACCACTTCGGCCGATTCAATCGGGTATGGCCAATGCCATCTTGGGCCTGGCTCGGTGGTTTCAATGTATTTACCAAAACGTTGCACAACGCCCAGCGAGCCTTGATCAACGATATAGAAACCTGTTGCCAACCAGATAGCGGCAATCACCGCTAAAATGGGCAAAACAGGCACATCAAACTCTTTATTGCCGGATGGCTGGCCGTTATTGCCACCTTTTTTACCAAAAAGGTTATTAATCTTTTGGTTTAAATCACTCAGTATCTGATCTAAATCAGGTGGACCTTCATTGTTACGTTGGCCAAAACCAGGAAACTTAATCATGTATTGCTCCGCACATTTTTACAAACAAAAATTACTCTTATTATTGAGGAAACCAGACCTTAACCACAGGTTTAAACATAAGCGCTTTCTTCAGTGCTTTGCTTTCTTAAAAGCTGTTGATGTTCCGTTAAAGCCAATTTCAGGTAGTCGATGCCAAGGCCGGTAGCCGCGGAAACACTTACTTTTGAAATGTTACCATATTCATCACGAATCAAGCCGGCTGACATATCCAGCTTATCAATCTGGTTTAGAACCAGGATTTGCGGCACTTTGGAGGCACCGATTTCCTGTAATACCAGGTTCACCTGAGCGATCTGCGCATCACGATTGGTGCTGGCAACATCGACCACATGCAGCAATAAATCCGCTTGCGATGCTTCTTCCAGTGTTGCGCCAAACGCTTCGATTAAAGTGGTGGGCAAATGCTTGATAAACCCCACCGTATCTGAAACCACTACCGAGCCGCCGCCAGAGTGGTAATCTTCACCCAAATACATCTTGCGCGAGGTAGTATCCAGCGTTGCAAAAAGCTGGTCAGCCGCGTAAACACCGGATTGCGTTAAGCGGTTAAATAAAGTGGATTTGCCGGCGTTGGTGTAACCAACCAGTGACACGGTCATTTGATTAGAACGCTTGCGCGCACGTCGTTGCATATTGCGTTGTGATTTTAATTTCTCTAACTTTTCGCGCAATTGCTTGACGCGCACACGCAGCATACGCCGGTCAAGCTCTAACTGCGTTTCGCCTGGGCCGCCACGCACCCCGATACCACCCTTTTGACGCTCCAAGTGGGTCCAGCCGCGTACTAGCCTAGTGGATAAATGCTCTAGCTGTGCCAGTTCAACTTGTAATTTACCTTCATGGGTTTGCGCACGTTGCGCAAAGATATCCAGGATCAGGCCGGTTCTATCCAACACCTTGGCTTGCAAAAAGCGTTCTAGATTGCGTTGCTGCGATGGGCTTAAATCGTGATTAAAGGCGACCAGGTTAGTTTCGCTGGCTTCCAGCATGACTTTCAGTTCGTCGGCTTTGCCGCTACCAATAAATAATTTCGCGTCCGGCGTGCTGCGTTTGCCTTCTACGGTGCCACGCACTTGCATGCCCGCCGAAATAACCAGTTGCCGCAACTCGTTCAGGCTTTCAGAATAATCAGGCTCGCCAAAATCGACGCTCACTAACACAACCGCACCGTTTGATGAGGTTGTGAGTGTAGAAGGGTTTGCTAGGGTGTTTTCGCCGTAACCGGAGGGTCTAATGGACAAGTTTTATTCTTCTATATGTTCTGGTAAAGTCATACTGACTGCGCGAGCCGGCACAATCGTAGAAATAGCATGCTTGTAAACCATTTGTGTGACTGTATTTTTTAGCAGGATAACGTATTGGTCAAAAGAATCGACTTGACCTTGTAATTTAATACCGTTGACCAGGTAAATTGAAACCTGTACATGCTCTTTTCTAAGTGCATTTAAGAATGGATCCTGCAGCATTTGTCCTTTGTTATTCATGTTTTGCTCCTTGTAGTTTTATAAAATTGGAGTAGCTTAATAAAAAAGCTATAACTGCCAGCTATATGATTATCATTGCGCCTTTTTGTTCGCATTTCAATAGCAGTTTTAGATATTTTTACGATAACGCCTTGTTATCTTCAATTAAAAATGACTTTGTAGCGATATCATCAGCTCAAATCGCCTATATCAAATAGTTGTGTAACCTGGCAAGGGTTTCTCTTTGCCCCAGCAAGGCCATTACCTGGTCGATACTAGGCGATTGCGCAATGCCGGTTAACATGACACGTAAAGGCATGGCCACCTTGGGAAACTTAAGCTGGTTTTCGGCCACCACTGCGTTAATCGCAGCATGAATGGCTTCTGCATTCCAATCGATTACGGCTAGCTTTTCACTCAGCGCTTTAATCACCGGCACGATTTCTGCGGTGACATGTTTTTCAGCATCCGCTGCATTGGCTTGCGGCAGTGCATAAAAATAAGCGATTTCACCGGCCAATTGATTTAAATTATTAGCGCGCTCACGGTACAAACCCAACACCGCTTTTAGATCCGGGTTGGCGGCTACATTCACATCCAGCTTAGCCAGACGCTGCGTTATATCTTGCGCAAGCGCATCCAGATTGGCTTCTTTAATATAGTGCGCGTTCAGCCAGTTTAGTTTTTCGGTATTAAATTGCGCAGCCGATGGCGTGATATGGTCCAAATCAAACCATTCGCAAAATTGCTGCATATTAAAGATTTCCGCATCGCCACGACTCCAGCCAAGGCGCGCCAGGTAGTTTAAAACCGCTTCTTTCAAGTAGCCATCTTGATGGTATTGCATCACACTCACAGCGCCATGGCGTTTGGATAGCTTCTGGCCATCGTCACCCAATATCATGGATAAATGTGCGTACTGTGGCAAGGTTGCGCCCAGCGCATTGAGCATATTGATTTGACGCGGTGTGTTATTGACATGGTCATCGCCGCGGATTACCTGCGTGATGCCCATCTCAAAATCATCTACCACCACGCAAAAATTATAGGTAGGCGTGCCGTCGCCGCGCGCAATAATCAAATCATCCAACTCAGCATTGGCGATTTCAATGCGGCCTTTAACCAGGTCATCCCAAGCCACAACGCCTGTTTGCGGATTTTTAAAACGCACCACCGGTGCAATATCAGCTGGAATGGCTGGCAAAGTTTTTCCTGGTTCCGGGCGCCATTTTCCATCATAGCGTGGCTTTAAGCCTTGCTGCATCTGGCTTTCGCGCAATATTTCCAATTCTTCTTTACTGCTGTAGCAGTAATACGCCGTGCCTTTATCCAGCATGCCTTGAAGTACTTTTTTATAGGTATCCATGCGCTGCATCTGGTAAAACGGGCCTTCGTCGTAATCCAAGCCCAACCAATGCATGCCGTCTAATATTGCCTGCACGGCTTCTGGTGTACTGCGCTCTACGTCGGTGTCTTCAATGCGCAAGATAAATTGGCCTGCATTCTTCTTGGCATAAGCCCAAGAAAACAGCGCAGTGCGTGCGCCGCCAATATGTAAAAAACCGGTTGGGCTAGGGGCAAATCGGGTACGAACGGTCATGTATAAAATGGCTTAATTTAAAAACAACATTCTACCATGTCCGGTAATTGTTGATTTTGCTAATCTTTGTGCACAAAACAATAAAATAAATCTTGATTATTCAATGATTTATTATTATATTTTAATTAAATAAATTAAATAAATGTTGCAACCATAAAATATTATTTGCTTAAATTAGATGAAAAATATTATTCAACAAATTTTCGGTAATGCCCTGGCTAAAAAATCGCACGCCCAATTTGCCTGGGTGGACGATATCGCAGACATGGATGACTTGGTTGCCTTAAAATTTTGCCACCAGCATTTGGCCATCATCATCGCGCAGATGCAATCTGACGAAGCCTTTGATTACAAAGCAGTATTAGACCTATTAATCCAATTGGAAGACCTTAATTTTGCCCGCCTAGAAAAATTATCGTCTCAATTTGTGCATGTTGAAACGCTTAAGCCTGAGATTGAAATCAATATCTCCGAAACGTGTTACAACTACTGCCGGCAATCGTATATTGCACACCTCAAAGTAATTGAAAAGGTCAGCAATCCCAGCAAATTCAAACTGGAAGGCAATATGCCTATCATCATTATTGCCAGGGCCGTTTACGCGGCGGCGCATATGATGAAATGGCGCATGTATACCCAGGCAAACCCTCCTACCAAAATGTGGCTGCAGCTGTATACGCTGTACCGCATTGCCAACCAGCAAGGCTTGTTAACATTGCCAATTGAGCTGTTTGAGCTGGCACCCACCACAACCTTGTCTGCTTATTTTATCCAGATATTCATGCTGGGAAATTTAGTACAGGAAAACTTGCACAAGCAGCAAGTGGATATCGCCTATCGCGTATTAACACACTGGTTAACGCGCGCGCACATCAGCAAACATTACACGCCTGAGCAATATTTATTTTTTGTGGATCTAGAAAGAGATTCGCCGGCCAAACGCATGCGTAATTTCGAGCCCAATGAGCAATGTCGTTATTGGGAGCTGGACGAACTGGAAAAACAATTGAAAGTCGGCATAACGGTATCGGATCGCGGCGAAATACCTGAAAGCCTGATGGGTGCCAAAATTGATAATGTGGTCAAGTTAAACGACACGCTCAATATTATGCTTTCAGAATGGACCAAAACCAATTACGTGAGGCAGCGTCGCAGAGAGCAGCGCCATGCCACCTCAAAAACGGCCAAAGTGACTGCCGGCATCAGCAATATTTGCAATCAGGTCTACCACGCCAACCAGGTCAGCAGCGGACTGCGCTTGTCCAAAGACGGTAAATCATTCGATCAGCGCATGCAAACACGCCCGGCTATCACGCAGCTGGGCAGCATATCCATCAATAGTGCTTCATTGGATACCTGGATTATCACGGATGAAAGCCCGCATGGCCTGGGTACCAGGGTGAATAAATACGCCAATATCTTGGCCAGGCCAGATAAGTTAATCGGCTTGATGGTGGATGAAGACCCTAACCAGCTTATCATTGGCATTATTCGCGGCGTAAAACCCACAACAGGCAATCAACTGAAAGTGGGCATAGAAATCATGTCGCAACACCCTAACTGGGTACAATTACGCCAGTTAAGCAGCCAGGAAATGTTTTCAGACACGGTTTCAACCCTGACAGATAGCCCTGATGAGGTCAGGATGGACACGGGTTTGTTTGCTGGCATCTATATGCCGATCGAAGCAGGCATATCCAGTGTGTCGTCACTGCTTATACCAAAATCACACTTTCGCCCCAATACCAGCTATGCAGTCAGCATTGCAGATTCATACAAACGAGCCATGCTAGGTGAACCTATCGAATCGCGTGATGACTGGGTTAAGGTGGCGTTTCCGTTTTAAAGTTTTGCCTGCAAAAGCCAGGCGCGAGTAAAGTACAAGTGCCTGGCTATTTTTACCATCAATTAGCTTTAGTGGCTACTGATTCGGTTTTTGAACTTTCTGCATTAGAAGATGCTGGCTTGGTTTCTAACTGGCCCGGTTCACGCCAATCACCACCCAGCACTTTAAATAACTCCACACTGGCCAAGCTGGTGGCTTGTCTTGCCTGCACATTGGCTAAAGCCGCATCGTTATACACGCGTTGCGCATCCAGCACTTCCAGATAGGCAGAGTAGCCTGCTTTATAGCGATTTTCGGCTACCGCAAGTGCTTTCTTCGCAGAAGCCTCACTGGCCGCCAGGCTTTGTTCACGCTCTACGTTCAAACGGCGTGTGACCAGCGCATCATTGACTTCCCTAAAAGCATTTTGAATCGTGGTTTGATATTGCGCCAAGGCCTGCTTTTGCCTTGCAGTTGCCTGCTCAACCCTGGCTTTACGTTTGCCCGAATCAAAAATTGGTAAATCCAGGCCCAGGCCCAGACTCCATATACGTGCGCCCGATTTCAATATATTACCCAACTCCAGGCTTTCGCCACCGTAGTTACCGGTAAGGCTAATACTGGGATACAAAGCCGCTTTTGCAATGCCGATTTGCGCATTTTCAGCGATCAACGTCTGCTCTGCCTGACGGATATCAGGACGGTTCTCCAGCAAGGCAGAAGGCAATCCCGCTGGTGGAGTCGGCGGTACAGGTAGTGTGCGAATATCGGCTTGATTGACTTCATCCAGTTTCAAATCCAGCACACCGGTTAATACCGCAAGCTGATGCAAGCTTAAAGCGCGTAAACGGTTCAACTCGATCAGTTGCGCGTTTAAATTGCTCACAGCCACTTCAGCCTGGCTCACTTCCAAGCTGCTGGCGATACCGCCATCCAGCCTGCGCTGTGTCAATTTAAGCGATTCATCGCGGCTGCGCAGGTTATCTTTAGTGACGGCAATTTGTGCCTCAATACCGCGCAATTGCAAATAGTTACTGCTGACCAGGCCGATTAATGAAAGCTCGACCGTTTGTTTTGAATAGCGCGAAGCCAAAGCATTGGCGGTAGCCGCTTCTTTAGCGCGCCTGACTTTACCCCAAAAATCCAGCTCATAATTGGTGTTAAAGCCAAACGTATAATTGTTACGGATAGGCGCAATAAAGACCGGGAAAGCGCCCAGCTCAGTCACCTTGGTGCGTGTTGCACCAGCAGAAAAATTTACTTCCGGAAACAGTGACGCACCCACTTCGCGCATGCTGGCATCGGCTTCTTCAATACGTGCCACCGCCAATTGAATGTCGGTATTGTTTTTTAAACTTAACTCAACCAACTCATTCAATTTGGCGTCCTGGTAATGTTTCCACCAGGCTTTAGTGGCTGCATTCTCTGCAGGATTGGCTGTATCGGCCACTGGCTCACTAAACTTTTGCGGCAAGTTAAACACCTGGCGCAAATAATCAGGCCCTATCGATTGGCAGCCACTTAACAAAGCGGCAGTAACGGCCATAGAAATAAGCTTCACGTTGATGGTATTTTTTATTGAGTTTCTATACTGCATCATACTGTTTCCTTAGAGTGATCTATTTCTGGCACCAGGCCTTTATCATGATGCTTTCTATCCACATGGGTGTTGCTTAACCAGGTAAAGAATAGCGGAATAAAAATGGTGGCCACAAAAGTCGCTAATATCATGCCGCCGAATACGCCTGTACCCATACTGCGACGCGCTGCTGCACCGGCACCGGTTGCAATCACCAAAGGCACGATACCAAGCACGAACGCCATAGATGTCATCACAATCGGCCTAAAGCGCATTCTTGCCGCTTCCAGCGCCGCTTGGGCCACTGGCATACCCTCTTCCATTTTTTGACTGGCAAATTCCACAATCAGAATCGCATTTTTCGCCGCCAGACCGACCAAGGTAATCAAACCGATCTGGAAGTAGATATCATTAGGCATGCCACGCATCAGCACCGCCAGCAAAGCACCGGCTAAAGCAAACGGTACCGCCATAATCACCGCTAACGGCAAGGCCCAAGTTTCAAACTGCGCCGCCAGAATCAAGAACACCATAATAATGGCAAAACCGAAAGCAAATATCGCGGCTGAGCCTGTACGTTTTTCTTGATAAGCCTGGCCTGTCCAGGCGATTTGGTAACCATCCGGCAAGTTTTCAGCAGCGATTTTTTCTACCATGGCAATCGCGTCGCCAGAGCTGATGCCTGTGGCACCGCCGCCAAGTACTTTGGCAGAAAGCAAACCGTTATAACGCTCTAATTGCTCAGCACCGACAATATTGCTGACTTTACTTAAGGCTGAAAGTGGCACCATCTGCCCTGCGTTTGAGCGCACATATACTTTGCCTAAGTCTTCTGCCTTCATGCGGTATTCAGCTTCGGCTTGCAGCTGCACACGGTAAGTACGGCCCGATTTATTAAAGTCGTTCACATACAGCGAACCCATGGTGCTTTGCAAGGTGGCATAGATATCGGCCACCGGCACGCCTTGTGAAATGGCTTTTGCTTCGTCTACCTCAACAAATAACTGTGGCACCGTCGGGCGGAAAAAGGAGTTGATGCCGGTTAACTTTGGCTCTTTACGTAAAGCGTCCATAAAGTTGTTCACCACGGCAGACAGGCGCATCGGGTCGGAATCACTGCGGCTTTGAACATACACCTCAAAGCCTCCTGAGCTACCCAAACCCCTGATAGCAGGCGGATTAAAGGCAATTGCCATGCCATCCGGCTGTTGCGCGCCAATACCAAATAGTTTGCCAACAATCTCTTCAGCCGTGGTTTCACGCTCTGACCAATCGGTTAATCGCACAAACATGGTTGCCGCGCTGGTTTTATTACCGCCACCAATCAAGTCAAAACCATTCACCGCAAACTCATGCGCAGCGGCTGGATCCTTGTGGATAGCCGCACGCACCGCTTCAGTGGTTTTGGTGGTACGGCTAAGTGTTGCGCCGTCCGGCATGATCACGGCCGAAATCACATAACCTTGATCCTCAGCCGGTACAAAGCTGCCTGGCACAATTCTCAACAAAACAACCACAACCGCGATAATCGCCGCAAAGACCAGCGTACCGATAAATTTGTGGTGCAGGGTTAAATCCACGGTTGCCGAATAAAAATTGGTCAGCTTCTGGAAACCACGATTAAATGGTTTGAAGAATGCGGATTCTTCATGTACCGATTTTAATAAAATGGCGCATAAAGCCGGCGTTAACGTTAATGCCACAATGCCTGAAATCACCACGGCCACAGCCACTGTTACCGCAAACTGGCGATACATTTCACCCGCGATACCGCCCAGGAACGCCACCGGTACAAACACGGCGCACAGCACCAGTACAATCGCGACCACAGCGCCGGAAACTTGCTCCATGGATTTAACGGCGGCCTTGATAGGCGACAGTTTTTCCTCGGACATCAAGCGCTCAACGTTTTCCAACACCACAATCGCATCATCTACCACAATACCGATAGATAGCACCATCGCAAACAAGGTGAGTGTGTTAATTGAGAAGCCGAATATCCACAAACCGGCAAATGTACCGATTAAAGAAATCGGCACTGCAATCAATGGAATTAGCGTAGCGCGCCAGCTTTGCAAGAACACAAACACAACCAGCACCACCAGCAGCATGGCTTCACCTAAAGTGATGACCACTTCTTCGATTGAAGATTTAACGAAATCGCTGGTGTCATAAGGCACTTCCCAATCCACGCCTTCAGGAAAGCGCTGTTTCAGCTCGGCCATTTTTTCCTTGATGGCTTGCGCGGTATCCAGCGCGTTAGCACCTGTTTGCAGGAAGATAGGAATACCAACGCCTGGCAAGCCATCCAGGGCGGTCCGCACGTTATAACTTTGTGAGCCTAATTCAATACGTGCCACATCTTTTAAATACAGTACGCCACGCGGGCCATCAGCGCGAATAATGATATTGCCGAACTCGTTTGGATCAACCAGGCGGCCTTTTGCCGTAACCGTATACACCAGCTGCTGTGAGCTGGGTGACGGTTCCTGGCCAATTTTACCCGCTGCGTACTGCGCATTTTGGGATTGAATAGCTGTCGCGATATCGGTTGTTGTAATACCCAGTTGCGCCATACGGTCTGGTTTTAACCAGATACGCATAGAGTAATCCTGCGCACCAAAGATAGTCGCATCACCCACGCCTTTAATGCGTTTAAGCTCATCCAACACGTTTAGCGTGCCGTAATTGCTTAAGTACAGCGGGTCATATTTGCGTTGTTTATCCGTTAGCATAATGACCAACAAGATGTCATTGGAACGTTTCTGTACGACCAAGCCGGTACGGCGCACCTCATCTGGCAAGCGCGGCAAGGCAATATTGACGCGGTTACTTACGTTAAATGTGGCCTGATTCACATCAGTACCCACTTCAAAAGTAGCGGTAATGGTCAAGGTGCCGCTAGAGTCGGCACTGGAGTTGAAATACAGCAAACCCTCAACACCGCTTAACTGCTCTTCAATCGGTGCTGCAACGGTTTTTGATAATGTGTCAGCACTGGCGCCTGGGTAAGTCGCTGTAATCAGCACGGTAGGCGGCGCAATTTGCGGATATTGCGCAATGGGTAGCTTTAATGCCGCCGCCAGGCCAGCCAACACAATAATGATGGACAAAACGCTGGCAAAGATAGGCCGTGTAATAAAAAATTTGGTCATGTTTTTATCTGCTTAAATGTAAAGATTGGCCAATAATATGCTTAAGATTTAACGCTTGGCTTGGCCAGGGTTTTGGCTGCCGGTTTTGAAGCCGCAGCTGGCGCCTCAGTCGGTTGACCAAAAACCCGCGGCTCAACAATGGCATCCGGACGCACTTTGATTAAATTATCAACAATGACTTTGTCGTTTTCATTCAAGCCTTTTAATATGATCCAATCTTTGCCATGCCACTCACCTACCGTCACCGGCCTGATCGTTGCCGCATTTTCAGCATTGATCACATAGACATATTTGCCTTGATCGCTGGTTAACACCGCTGT
Organism: Pseudomonadota bacterium; assembly: GCA_040387035.1. Taxonomy (GTDB): domain Bacteria; phylum Pseudomonadota; class Gammaproteobacteria; order Burkholderiales; family Methylophilaceae; genus Methylotenera_A. The sequence continues at coordinate 25,561 of JAZKEN010000032.1, forward strand.
TTGCGGTACTAGAAATACGCCATCGCGCAAACCGGTCGTGACGCGAGCACGCACGAACTGGCCTGGCAATAAGGCTTTATCCGCATTGTTAAAGGTGGCGCGCAGCTCTTGCGTACCTAATGTTGGGTTGATCTGATTGGCGGTAAAATTCAATTTGCCCTTTTGGCCATATTCGCTGCCGTCTGGCAATATCAAGGTGACATCACTTACCGTGTTGGGGTTAACACGCCCACCCAAACTGGCTAACTCACTCTCAGACAAACTAAAGCGCGCCCAAATCGGTGACAGTTGAACTATCGTTGTCAGCAAGCTGGTGTTGGCTGCCACCAGGGCACCTTCAGAAAACTGAAAACGCCCTGCAATACCGGAAACAGGTGCCGTCACCTGCGTGTAAGAAAGATTCAGCTCCGCTTCTTTAATATTGGCCTGCGCTTGCAACATATCGGCTTGTGAAATGCTGACTTCAGAAGTGGCGTTATCGTATTCACGCTGGCTCACCGATTGCGTGGCAAGCAGCTCTTTTAAACGATTTGATTCGCGCGATGTCTGAGTGATACGGGCGCCTTGGCCCGCTGCTTGTGCTTTTGCCTGGCTCAAGGCAATTTGATAAGGCTCAGGGTCGATAATAAAAAGTACTTGCCCGGCTTTAACCGGCTCACCTTCTTCAAATAATTTTTTAAGGATAATGCCGCCCACACGCGGCCGGATTTCCACTTCTTTCGCACCTTCTGTTTGCGCAACTGCTTCTACGCTCATCGGGACGGACGTTGAAGCAGCACTGATATAGCTTACAGGCATTGGCGGTGGCGCTGCTGGTGCGGCCTCTTCTTTTTTTCCACATGCAACCAAGGTTGCAGCCACAAGTAGCGTGGCAACTAGCGCTGAAACTGAACCATTTATTTTTTTAGCATTTATTTTTTTAAATTGCGGCTGCTGCAGTAAAAAGTGCATGATGATGACCCTGTAAATTAATTTTCATGATTATAAATAATGTATTTATAATGCTATTTGAGTTATATTATATACAAACAAGAATGTATGTAAACCGTTTTTTGAGTAAATCGTTGTAAATTTAGCATTTAGTATATCTACCTAAACTGCGCTTGTAACAGGCTAAATTTCAATACAATTTTAAGTTGAACACAATAAATTATGGTTAGAAAAACGAAAGAAGACGCGGAGCTTACGAGGCAACGTATTATTGATGCGGCCAGGGCCGTGTTTTTAACACGCGGGGTGAGCCGCTCGACGCTTGAACATATCGCCCTAGAGGCAGAAGTAACGCGTGGTGCGGTTTATTGGCATTTTAAAAATAAAACCGACATTTTTTACGCACTGCGCGATCGCGCATTCTTACCCTTGATTGATCGCATGTATGACACGCTTGCCATACAAAGTGACGATATTGACCCGCTTACCCAAATCGAAAACAGCTTGTGCGACACCATTAATGAGCTTAATGAGAACACGGAAATGCGTCAGATATATGAAATCATGATGATTAAGTGTGAGTATGTTGATGAGTTTGCCACGGTGTTGCAGCAGATTCTAAGCAATTGTTCGAATATCACCGAAAAAATCCAGCTGGCTTATGAACGTGCTAATGAGCAAGGCATGCTAACCCCAACCCTGACGCCACACGCATTGGCACTGGACACACACCTGTTTTTTAGCGGCTTACTGCATATGTGGGTTAAAGATGCAGATGGCAGCCGATTCAGGCATCAAGCCAAAACGCTGATTCAATCGCACATCAATTTACGTCGCTTGCAAGCTAAAATCCCATCATCTAAATACTAGGATACGGCGCTTTTAATACTTTTCAAGCCCGATTTAATTTTTTGTTTGACACTAAAATATTTATAGCGATTTAGCCAACTGTCTTGGCTGGGCAGCCTTTCTAAGTATTCAACGTGCGGCCTGCCGTCTTTAGCAATCACCAAATGCGGCGCATCAATATAAGGGTCAATCGCATCCATACGCATGTATTCAACCACATAAGCCCAGCGACTATCTTGCGTGATATTAGGCGTGGTGGAATGCAATAAAAACGATGAAAACAATACAATATCGCCCGGCTCGGCAGAAATAAACTCCGCCTTGCTTACATCGCCTTTGTAGGAAACGTGGTTATCGTCTATCTCATACTTCAGCATGCCTTTATGGCTACCAGGCACTACCCACAAGCCACCATTGTCGGCCGTCATCTTGGTTAGCGAAATCCAGAATTGGAAGTGCTGGTCTTTTAACTGGCTATATTGATTGTCTTGATGCCAGGGAAAAGTGCCTGCGCCTGGTTTCTTTTCAACCGCCTGGTCCCATCGCACCCAAATATCGGGGCCGGCAAATTGTTTTAAAAAATCGATAATCTTGGGCTGGGATATAAATGCACGTAACTTTTCACTGCGGTGCATGATCAAGGCATGAAACTTTAAATTGCCCTTATCCAATACATCATCGCCAGACTTTGTAGCCGATGCCTCTTTTATATCCGCTACCAGCGCATCTACTTCGGCTTGGGAAAAGAAGTTTTTTACAAACACATAACCATTTTTTTTAAATTCAGCTTGCATAATTAGTCCGCGTAATCAAGTCCGTTAGCCAGTGCAATCAAGCACTTAATTGCTTTTAGTTAAACTTAATTGTACTATCTTTTTTAATGAATGTTCTATAGCCCTTTTGGAGCAACCTTGCAGATACAAACCGGTGAAATTTACGGCAAGCAAACCGCTGCCAAGTTAGTGATGTACAACGTACTAAAAGTCACTAAAACAAAAGGCTCTGCCGATGAAGTCGTCACCCTGCAAAATATTGATAACCCATTGAGCCTATTTGAAACTACCGCACAAAAATTAGCCAGCTCCGGCTACATACGCATTAGCCAAACGCCTTATATTGACCTGCAAGCCAGCACGCCAAAACGCCGCAAAGCGGTCAAAAAACCTACCCGCTGCCCGCTTACCTTTGATTTTTTAGAAGAGCGCGCCGATAGCCAGAGACCTGCGCCGATATTGCCTGATTTATTTAGTATTGCTTGATTTACGCAATACTTAAGCTTTGGTCGTCATTGCTGTGCAGGCAAGAATCTAGGCGGCACAATTAACAATTGTTATTAGTTTCTTGGCATTGCCTGCAATGTTGAATTGCCTGGATTCCCGCCTGCGCGGGAATGACGAAGTGGAATCGTGAAAGTTGGCTAAAAATAAATGTTGGTGAAATTTCACTAGGGGTTAAATCCCCCTTTTATTTGCGTACCTTGTTTGGGCAAGCAAGATAAGTGACTCGCCTAAAGGCAAAAAGCAATTGACCGTATATTAAAATAACCCTAGCCCCTAGGTGGCCCACCCCAAAGATCATGCCCATCGGCACTGTAAATCTCAACTTCTACAAAGTCACCAGGCGTTAAGCCCTCTGCATCTTCCATATACACCACACCGTCAATCTCCGGGGCATCCGCTTTAGTACGGCCAATCGCTTCAAAGTTGCCTTCCGTATCGCGCACGATTTCATCTACCAGCACAGTTTGCATAGTGCCGATCTTTTCTTGCAGCTTAGCGGCACTGATACGCTCTTGCACTTCCATGAATCTTGTCAAACGCTCTTCTTTTACTTCTTGTGGCACTTGGTCCGGCAGCTCATTGGCTTTTGCGCCATCTACTGCAGAATAGGTAAAGCAGCCTACCCTGTCCAATTGAGCTTCTTCTAAGAAATCCAGCAACATTTTGAAATCATCTTCAGTTTCACCTGGAAAACCTGCGATAAAAGTACTGCGCACAGTGATATCGGGGCAGATTTCACGCCAAGCTTTAATACGCGCCAGATTATTCTCAGCATGCGCCGGACGTTTCATGGCTTTTAAAATTCTTGGGCTGGCATGCTGGAATGGCACATCCAGGTACGGTAGGATCAGGCCATCGGCCATCAATGGGATTACTTCATCCACGTGTGGATAAGGGTAAACATAATGCAAGCGCGTCCAAACACCCAACTCACTTAAGCTTTGGCAAAGCTCAGTCATGCGTGTCTTGACTGGACGGCCGTTCCAAAAGCCTGGTCTATACTTCACATCCACGCCATAAGCACTGGTGTCTTGCGAGATCACCAGAATCTCAGAAACACCTGCATTGACCAGGTTTTCCGCTTCGTTCATCACTTCGCCAATCGGGCGGCTGACCAGGTCGCCACGCATGCTGGGGATAATGCAAAAGCTGCATCTGTGATTACAGCCTTCTGAAATCTTAAGATAGGCGTAATGGCTAGGCGTCAGGCGTATGCCCTGCGGTGGCACAAGGTCAATAAACGGTTCATGCAGCTTGGGCAAGTTAGCGTGCACATGCGTCATCACCTCTTCCAATGCATGTGGGCCGGTCACAGCCAAAACGCTGGGATGCGCGGCTTCAACAACGCCTTTTTTAGCGCCCAAGCAACCGGTGACGATCACCTTGCCATTTTTATTGATGGCTTCGCCAATTGCATCCAAAGATTCCTGTACGGCGCTATCAATAAAACCGCAGGTATTCACTACCACTAAATCCGAATCTTCATAACTGGCCGAAATCTCATAGCCTTCTGCGCGCAACTGTGTCAGGATACGCTCAGCATCTGAGCCTGCTTTGGGGCAGCCAAGGGAAACAAAGCCTACTTTGGGCTGGTTAGTTTGGTGTGGTGTGATTGTTTTCATACGAATAATATCTCTTTAATGTAATGCCGCTTTATTCTAAAAAATAGCCAACTAGAAAAATGGATGCGACGCCGCAAGCAATAAGGCTAAGCTGTGAAATGGTTGCGCGCAACTCAGTGCGCTTGTGCAAGCTGGGAATCAAGTCGGCAACGGCTACATAGAGCATGCTGGCCGCGGCTAAACCCAAAATAGTCGGCACCCAGGTTTGCACATGCGATAAGGCAAAGTAAGCGATAAAACCGCCCACCGCTGTCGCTAAACTAGACACCAGGTTAAAAACAAATGCCTGCTTTTTGCTATAACCGGAATGTAGCAGGATTAAAAAGTCCCCCACTTCTTGCGGAATCTCATGCGCGATAATGGCAATCGCGGTAACGATGCCCAACTTGATATCCACCATAAAAGCTGAAGCGATCAAAATACCGTCGACAAAGTTATGAAAGGTATCGCCTATCATAATCATCATGCCGCTTCTGCCTCGGTCATGGTCATGACTGTGGTGTTGCGGATGCGCATTAATCGAAGGTTTTTTAACAGCTACCGCTTTGTATTTGGTGACGGTTGAATCGGCTGGGCTTAGGCTTGTTTGCGGGTCCGGGCATTCTTCTGCCGTATGTACCGCGTGCACTTCGCAATGATCGCCATGACAATGGCGCCACAATACTAATTTTTCCAAGGCAAAGAATAATAATATGCCAAACAGTACTGTCGCCGTCATATGCTTAGGGCTAACCGCTACTTCAATGGCGTGCGGCAAGATCTCTAAAAATACCGCGCCCAGCATGGCACCAATCGCATAGCTGATCAGCATGGGAATGGCGGTTTTATTGATATTGAGTGCAACCAGGGCCGCGCCTGCCACACTGAGCACGCCGCCTAACAGGCTGAATAATACAATCCAGAGTAAAACAGAAAAGTCAGGAATAGTCATGAATAGGGAGCAAACTAACGCTTAAGCGCTTGAAGTAACAGTAATAAAAGTGGCGCATTATAAACTAAACTGGCGACTAATTTGATTTAGGTGCCGTTAACCATATCAGCGTAGCCATGCGGCCGGTAACATTGTCGCGCCTGAATGAGAAAAAACGCGCACTATCGGTTACCGTGCAAAACTGCTCCTGGTCACCGCCGTAAACCTGGGTGACACCCAAATTCTTTAAGCGCTGTGTGGCAATGCTATAGATATTGCCTAGCCATTTATCGCTGGCCAGTGGCTGAAAGGCAGACTCGGCTTGTGCATCGCTTGCCATGAATTGCGCCCTTACTTCATTGCCGACTTCAAACGCCATGGGTCCGATGGCAGGCCCTAACCAAGCCATTAAATGACCCGCTTTGACCGTAGTCGACGCCAATATTTTTGCAACCGTTGCCTCAACAACGCCATCACACAAACTGCGCCAACCGGCATGGATACTGGCCACAACAGTGCCACCGGTATCACACAGCAATATGGGCAAGCAATCCGCGGTCATGGTGACGCAAACCACATTGTAGCGCGTGCTGAAACTGGCATCCGCATTTGGCACGCAATCGGTATTGGCAGCATCCACCACATGCACGCCATGCACCTGATTCAACCATACCGGCTCGGATGGTACAAACTGACTCAATAGCTGGCGATTATGCGCAACGTGTATCACATCATCCTGCACATGACTACCCAAGTTCAAGCTTGCGTAAGGCCCAGTGCTTACCCCGCCGTGCCGCGTAGTTTGCACGCTATGCACATTGGCGGGCGCTGGCCAATCGGGAATAATAAAATCACTTGTCTTAAGCAAAATTAATCTCCTTCCAACTCATCATCATCAAAATCTTCAAAGTCATCATCATCGGCTTCGCCTTCATAATAATCACCATCCTGATAACCGAAATCAAAGCCTTCACCATCTTCTTCCAATGGCACATCTTCATGACGCATGGCTTCTAGCAGCACCTTCATATCATCTGCCAGCTCGATTTGCCATTCCATAAACTCGTTGGTTTTAGGGTGAATAAGGCCTAATTTTACGGCGTGCAAGGCCTGGCGGTTAAAATCACTCACTGCATCACGCAAAGTTTGGGTCATATGCTTATGTGGAATGATATTACCGATACCATACACCGGGTCGCCCAACATGGGGGCTTTTAGAAACTGCATATGCACGCGAATTTGGTGCGTGCGACCTGTTTCCAGCTGGCACCGCAGATAAGTGTGCACGCCAAAGCGTTCAAGCACTTCATAATGCGTGATGGCAGGCTTGCCTGTGCGCGAAATCGCCATTTTGGTACGTGCATGGCTGTGGCGTCCAATAGGCTGGTTAATGGTGCCATTACGCCATAACTGCCCCCAAACGATTGCCCTGTATTCACGCTTAACGGTGCGTGCCTGCAATTGACGCACCAGGCTGGTTTGCGCTTCCAAGGTTTTAGCCACCACCAGCAAACCGCTGGTGTCTTTATCCAATCGATGCACAATGCCTGCGCGCGGCACATCGCTTAATTGCGGCACATGGTGCAACAAAGCATTTAATAAGGTGCCGCTCCAATTACCCGCAGCAGGATGCACCACCAAACCGGCTGGCTTATTAATCACTAAAATTGTGTCATCCTCGTACACAATATTGAGTGGAATATTTTCAGGCAGAAATGCCTGTTCTTGTGGATTGGCCTGCGGTGTAATATCCACTCGCTCACCACCCCATACTTTCGTTTTTGGCGTGGCAGCAACTTGGTTTAAAGTGACAAAACCGGCCTTAATCCATGATTGCAGGCGCGAACGCGAATGGGCAGGCAACATTTGTTGCAAGGCAACGTCTAATCGCTCACCACCCGCGCTCATTGGAATAATCAACTTAACACTGGGGTTAAGCTGGGGACTTAGTGGCGTGTTTACAGCTAACTCTTTTTTTGGCATCTGTTTTTTAACAGCTTAAGTTATAATAAAACTTAAATTGTTTGTAGGTTTTAAATAGTGAAACGTATTTTACCGCTTTATTGCAAATCCATTGGGGCTTTATTGCTGCCTTTTGTATTAAGTAGTTGCGCCATTTTTGGTGAGCCAACCGAGCTGGATGACACCAGGGGCTGGCAAGCTGACCGCATTTATGCGGAAGGCGAATCCAAAATGATTGATAAAGACTATGACAAGGCGCTGGTCTATTTTCAAAAACTGGAATCGCGTTTTCCGCATGGCAAATATGCTACGCAAGCGCAACTGGAAATTGCGTATATTCATTACAAAAAACAAGACCCTGTTTCAACGGTTATTGCAGCCGATCGCTTTATCAAACTGCATCCCAACCACCCTAATGTAGATTATGCTTATTATATCAAAGGCTTAGCCAGCTTTAGTGAGCGTGGCATTATTGAAAAATATACCGCGCAGGAAATCAGCGATCGCGATCCCAAGACATTAAAACTATCGTTTGCCGCTTTAAAAGAGTTGGTTGAGCGCTACCCAAAAAGCCGTTACTACAAAGACGCGACGCAGCGTATGTTGTATTTGGTGAATGCTTTAGCGCAGCATGAAATGCACGTTGCACGTTACTACATGAAGCGCACCGCCTACCTGGCAGCACTTAACCGCGCGAAATATGTGTTGGAATACTATCCAAACTCAACCTCTATTGAAGAGGCTTTGGTAGTCAGTGTGAGCGCCTATGATTACATGGACCTGACCGATTTGAAAGATGACACTTTACGCATACTTAAAACCAACTACCCGCAAAACCCGATGGTGTTGGGTAAAGTAAGCGAAGACGAACGCGTATGGTGGAAATTCTGGGAAAGTCTGTACTAAGGATTGAAAAAGCCTGCTGATATGCAGGCTTTTTTGTTTCAACTTAGTTTATGTGATGGTTGAAACAACCAACTTCAAACTAGCGTTACTATCTTTTCTTATCTTCAATATCTTTTTTGGCTTTCAGCTCAGCACGCTGCGCAGTTTTACGGCGACGCATACTCACAATACCCTCGCCTGCTTTGCGCTTTTCTGGCTCTGCAAACGGGTTATCGCCTTGTTTGAACTGTACCCTGAGTGGCGTACCGACCAACTGGAAAGTTTTGCGGTAAACGCCCTCTAAATAGCGTTTATAGCTGTCTTTGATATCATCAACATGGCTACCGTGCACCACCACGATTGGTGGATTCATACCGCCCTGGTGTGCGTATTTTAATTTTGGCCTTGTGCCACGGCTAATAGGCGGCTGATGCTGGGCAATAGCGTCAATCAGCACACGCGTTAATTGTGGCGTGGCTAGCTTAGCCATAGCTGCTTTAAACGCGCCGTCTACCGATGTAAACAACTCAGGCAGGCCTTTTTTGCGCAATGCGGATATATAGTGAAATTTAGCAAAGTCCAAAAATATCAGTTTGCGGTCAATTTCTTTTTTAATAAACTCGCGTTCATCTTCAGGCAGGCCATCCCATTTATTCACCGCCACTACCAAGGCACGGCCAGCGTCCAATATATAAGCGGCTACGTGCGCATCTTGCTCGGTAATGCCTTCTTGCGCGTCCACCACCAAAATCGCTACGTTGGCATCTTCAATCGCTTGCATGGTTTTTACCACTGAGAATTTCTCAATCGCCTCAAACACACGGCCGCGTTTGCGCACACCTGCGGTATCAATAATCGTATACGTTTTGCCGTTCTTTTCTAAATCAATCTCAATCGAATCACGCGTTGTGCCTGGCTCATCAAACGCAATCACACGCTCTTCACCCAGCAAGGCGTTCACCAATGTGGATTTGCCTACATTTGGGCGGCCAACAATGGCAATCTTAGGTTTTTTAAGATTGGTACGCTCTTCTTCAAAAGTGTGCTCTGGAAAGTTTTCTAGGGCCAATTCCACCAAGTCTTTTACGCCTTCGCCATGCGCAGATGAGATAGACAATGGTTCGCCCAAACCTAATTCATGGAAATCCGCTGAAACCACGGCTTTATTCATGCCTTCGGTTTTATTGACTGCCAGCAAAACCGGACGTTGTGATTTGCGTAATTTATCGGCAATGATAAATTCTTGTGGCGTCATGCCGGCACGTCCATCCACCAGGAAGATCACCACATCGGCTTCATCAATGGCTAGCAAGGTTTGGCGCGCCATTTCTTTTAGAATGCCAGATTCAGCAGTGGGCTCAAAACCACCGGTATCAATCACCAGGTAAGGCTTGCTGGCACCAATGCCGCGGCCATAATGCCTGTCGCGCGTAAGCCCAGGCAAATCAGCCACCAGCGCGTCACGACTTTTGGTCATGCGATTAAAAAGGGTTGATTTGCCGACGTTAGGTCGGCCAACTAAAACAATGGTAGGCAGCATATGGGGGACTAATTATTTGACACTAACCGCATAAACGCCACCATCACGGGTTTCGGCTATGAGTTGTGAAGAGTTTGAACCAGGAATAAGAGACATGACCGCATTATCATCTAGCTTAATGCGTGCCGAAAAGTTGCCGTCGTCGCGGCTTAAGAAATGCACATAACCTTCCAGATCGCCAACGGCGATCAAGCTGCCCATAGGCAAGGGCGTGGTTAAGCGGCGGTTCGCCAAAGCACCCTGGCGCCAGAATGTTTTGCCACTGGTGTAATCCAGCGAATACACAGAGCCTAGAGTATGCGAAACGAATATTTTCGCGTCTTCGGCACTCAAACCAGCATAGCTGGAAATATCACGATTCCATACCACTTTGCCGGTAGCACGGTCTACCGCGGCAATCTTGCCTTGGTAGGCTACCGCATACACCAAAGCACCATCCACAAAAGGCAGGCTGGTGATGTCGGCAATACGCTCAATTTCAGTCACGCCTTTTGGTTGCGCTACGGTAGCTTCCCACAAAATCTTGCCGTTATCGGCGCGGATGGCAACCAGCTTACCACCGGCAAATCCTGCGTAGACCGCACCACCATCCACCACGATACCCACGCTGCTGCGTAGAGATAAAGCCGGTGTTGATCGCTCATATACCCATTTACGGCTGCCATCGGTTGCGTTTAAACCATAGATGCGGTTATCGCCGGAGCGCGCAATGACCAAGCCATCGAAATAACGTGGCACGCTCAATACTTCGCTGGATACTTTGGCTTTCCATAACGATTTACCCGCCACATCATAGGCATGCACATAACCTTTATTGCTGCCAACCATCACGATACCAGCCGCTACGCCAACGCCGCCGCTGATGGGTTCACCAATATTCACACTCCATAGCTGTTTACCACTTGCAGCGTCTAACTTGGTCAACTCGCCTTTTACGTTCGCGGCATACACGGCATCAGAATCTTTTGCCAATGTATAGTCATACCTTGCAGTGTCACCAACGTTGCTTGACCAATCTACTTTAGCGGCATACGTGGGCTTGAACTCTTCCAATTCGGCAGGCGGATTAGCTGGCTCACTGCCAAATATCTTTTCTGACAAATTAGATTTCAGGTCAGTAATAGAACTACAGGCCGTCAGCAAGGTTACTGCAGCCACTAAAATCCATGTAGAAATAGAATTTCTCATCATAAAAACCAGCAATTAAACACCCGACGATTCAGTGCCAAGCGCTTCCAGTTTTTGGCGTGTGTATTGTTGCAATCTGCCTTGTGTATCCAGCTCGTTCAATGCCGCTTGGTAGGCTTTCTTGGCGTCTGCGGTTTTGCCTTGTGCCAAATAAATATCGCCTTTAAGGTCTTCTTTTAAGCCCATAAAACCTTTATCAGCATCGTTTGTGAGCAGCTTCAAAGCGGCATCATAGCTTTTTTCTTCAAACAAAATGCCCGCCAATTGCAAACTTGCAATGGCTTTGGTCGTACTTTCCTTGGCATTTTCTGCAGCCCACTCTAATTGTGTCTTCGCTGCTTTGGTATCGTTGGCGCCAAGACTGGCCTTTGCTGAAATAATCGCTGCGCGGCCCGCATAAGGGGTGCTGGCATAGTCCTTGGTTAATGTTGCGGCTTGCGACTGAATATCGCTGACTTTACCGGGTTCTGTTACCACCAGCGCCTGATACAAAACCGAAGCTTCAGTAGCTTTTTTGTTTTGATAATAGCCATAACCCTGCCATGCTGCATAGGCGATTAAAGCGGCAAGCACTAAATTAGTAGCCAGCTTGCCATTCTTTTTCCACCACGCTTTAAATTCGTCTAACTGCTCTTGCTCTTCTAAATCGTATGCCATTACTTTTCTCTCTTGATTAACTTTAGCCGCAAATCGCGCGTTGAATCACGCGGCTTTGCGCCCTGGTATTGCACTTAATAATTGCTGTGTATAAGCCTGCTGCGGTGCGTGATAAATATCCACCACATTGCCCTGCTCTACTATTTTACCCTTGTGCATCACTACCATTTCATCGGCAATATGGCGCACAACACGTAAATCGTGACTAATAAAAATGTAGCTTAACTGCATTTCGCGCTGCAATTCCTTTAGCAGCAATAAAATTTGCGCCTGCACCGAAACGTCCAATGCCGAAACAGGCTCATCGCACACCACTACCTTGGGTTGCAGCACTAATGCACGCGCTATGCCGATACGTTGCCGCTGACCGCCCGAAAACTGGTGCGGATATTTAAGCGCGTCACTGGCATTTAATCCAACGCGCTCCAGCATCTGATGCACTTTATTTTTTTGCTCGACGGCGTTGCCCAAACCATGGATCAGCAAGCCCTCACCGACAATTTCACCCACACGCATGCGCGGATTCAGTGACGCAAAAGGATCTTGAAACACCATTTGCAAATTTTTGCGCATGTCACGCAACGACGCTGCGTCTAATTTCGCTAAATCTTTGCCTTCAAATAGCACTTCACCGCTATCGAAAGGATGCAATTGTAACAGACAACGCGCCAAGGTGGATTTACCGGAACCAGATTCACCTACCACAGCCAGGGTTGAGCCGGCTTTTAATGAGAGGCTAACGTCATCCAAAGCTTTAATCTGCGTGCTGCCAAAGCCGAAACGCCCACTGCTTTGTGAGTAGGTTTTAACCAAATGATTGGCTTGCAAGATGATGGCGGAGTTATCCGGATTATTGGCACTCATGCAGCAACCTTTTTATCATTTAGCCATGCGTAATCAATCGGTTTCAGCTGTTTTTTACCTTCTGCGTCGGGCACGCAGGCCAAAAGCGCTTTAGTGTAAGGGTGTTGCGGCTTTTCCAGCACTTGCTTTTTGCTGCCTGTTTCGACAATCTCGCCCCTGAACATCACAATCACGTCATCGGCAATATCGGCAACCACGCCAAAGTCATGGGTAATGAATAGCATGGCCATATTCATACGGGTTTTTAACTCGTCCAGCAATTTAAGTATCTGTGCCTGTACGGTCACATCCAGCGCGGTGGTAGGCTCATCGGCAATCAGTAATGCAGGCTCACAGGCAATACTCATGGCGATCATCACGCGCTGGCGCTGGCCGCCCGACAACTCGTCCGGATAACTACTGGCGCGGTCCATGGGAATGCCCACCTGCTGCAATAAACTTTCCACACGCAATTTTAAACCGGAGCCTTTTAAGCCGGTATGTGCGGTCAATGCTTCACCGATTTGATAACCCACTGTTAACACCGGGTTAAGTGAGGTCATCGGCTCTTGGAAAATCATGCCGATTTTTGCACCACGTATGCTCTGCAATGCCTTGTTATCCAGCTGTGTGATGTCCTGGCCTTTAAATACAACGCTACCAGTAGATTGCAGCTGTTTGGACAGCAAACCCATAATCGTCAGTGCCGTTAAACTTTTGCCACTGCCCGATTCGCCGACTATGCAAGTGGTTTTCCCAGACGATAAACTGAAAGCAGCATCCTTCACTAAAAAACGACTTAAATCATTTTTTGGTGTGACGTTTAAATTGTTTACCGTTAGGATTTCACTCATGCGCTAGTTCGTATCATTCAAGTTTGGTATCACTCAATATTTGCTGTACTTCGCCTAGTTTACAACGTTTTTGTTCACCCGCCTGTAATAAAGGTTTTAACGAAATTTCTCCCGCTAAAGCTTCATCATCGCCTAGAATCGCCGCAAAACGCGCACCGCTTCTATCGGCTTTTTTCATTTGCGATTTAAAGCTGCCGCCACCTGCGTGCAGCACAACTCTTAAACCAGCACTTCTTAGCGTTTCTGCGTTGGCAAAAGCCTGTTTCTCGGCAACTTCACCCACATTCACCAGATAAATATCAGGGCTATTGCCAGCGCTTACGCCGTATTCCTGCATCAGTAAAAACACACGTTCCAGCCCGATTCCAAAACCACAGGCCGGCGTAGCATTGCCGCCCAAACGCTCCACCAGTGTGTCGTAGCGGCCACCGCCAGCGATAGTGCCCTGTGCACCCAGTTTGGTCGTCACCCATTCAAACACGGTACGGTTATAATAATCCAGGCCGCGCACCAGTCGATGGTTAATCGTATAGGCAATACCTGCATCGCCTAGCAATTGACATAGCTTTTCAAAATGGGTTCGGCTGCCCTCCCCCAAACTTTCCATCAATTTAGGAGCAGCCTCGCATATAGCTTGCATACGCGGGTTTTTAGTGTCCAGTATGCGCAATGGATTGGTGTGCAAGCGGCGTTTTGCGTCTTCATCCAGTAAATCCGCATGCTGTTCAAAATAGGCAATCAAGGTTTGGCGATAGCTTGCGCGCTCTTCCGCATCGCCAATACTATTAATCTGCAGCTCAACATCAATAATACCCAGTTCACGCCATAGCCGCGCCAAAAGCAAAATCTGCTCGGCATCTACTTCCGGCGCATCAAAACCAAACGCTTCCACACCAATCTGGTGGAATTGCCGCTGACGACCTTTTTGCACGTTTTCGTGCCTAAACATCGCACCGCTATACCAAAGCCGTTGCGGGCCGTTATAAGTCAGGTTATTCTCAATCACTGCCCGCACACAGCCTGCCGTGCCTTCTGGACGCAGCGTTAACTTATCGCCGTTGAGCTTATCTTCCCAGGCATACATCTCTTTTTCGACAATATCGGTATGTTCGCCTACACTGCGCACAAACAGGTTGGTATCTTCTACGATAGGCATGCGGATATTGTTGTAGCCGTACTGCGCCAGAATTTTACGTGCTGCGTCCTCTAGCTTAAACCATAGTGGTGTCGCTTCTGGCAGGATATCGTAAAAACCTTTGATGCTTTGAAATTTTGTGTTGGAAGAGTTTTGAGCCATTGAAAATTAATTAACTGCTTGAATGGGAATTGTTTTTTCTATGAGCTTAAGGCGCAATTTGCCACCTTCAGCATAGTTCTTTTGTACGTATTCTTCTACGATGGCCTGAAATTCCTCAGCAATATGGTCGCCTTTTAGGGTCACGGTTTTTTCACCATCCACAAACACAGGGGCGACCGGCGTTTCACCGGTACCAGGCAAGCTGATGCCGATATTCGCCAGTTTAGATTCGCCCGGGCCATTAACCACGCAGCCCATTACCGCCACGCTCATATCTTCAACGCCCGGATAGGCTTTACGCCATAGTGGCATTTGGGTGCGCAGATAGCCCTGGATTTGCATGGCCAATTCTTGGAAATAGGTAGAAGTGGTGCGACCACAGCCTGGGCAAGCCGTGACCAGCGGCGTAAACGAGCGGATACCCATGGTTTGCAAAATCTCTTGCGCGACAACCACTTCTTTAGTGCGTGATTCATTGGGTTCTGGCGTTAATGATACGCGAATGGTATCGCCGATGCCTTCTTGCAACAACAACGATAATGCGGCGGTTGAGGCGACAATGCCTTTAGACCCCATACCGGCTTCGGTTAGACCTAAATGCAGTGGAAATTCGCAACGCTTGGCCAGTTCGCGATAGACTTTAACCAAATCCTGCACATTGCTTACCTTGCAGGAAATGATGATTTGACTTGGGCTTAAGCCAATATCCACGGCTTGCTGGGCGCTTTCAAGTGCCGATTGAATCAGGGCTTCACGCATTAATTCATCCGATGACATAGGATTGGCAGATTTGCCATTATCATCCATCATCTGCGCCATCTTGGCTTGGTCCAGACTGCCCCAGTTAACGCCGATCCGCACGGATTTTTTGTATTGGATAGCCGCCTCAATCATGGCAGCAAATTGTTCGTCGCGCTTGCTGCCTTTGCCGACATTACCCGGATTGATGCGGTACTTGGCCAGGCTTTTTGCGCAGTCAGGGTAGGCCGCCAGCAACTTGTGGCCGTTGTAGTGAAAATCGCCCACCAGCGGCACATTGCAGCCAAGCGCATCCAAACCCGCGCGAATATTGCCCACTTGTGCAGCCGCCTCAGGCGAATTGACAGTGATGCGCACCACCTCGCTGCCTGCTTGCCATAGTTCGAATACCTGCTGAATCGTGGCTTGTGCATCTGCCGTATCGGTATTGGTCATGCTTTGCACCACCACCGATGCAGATGCGCTGCCTTGCAGGCCGCCGCCAACAGGCACATGGCCAATCATCACTTGTAGACACGGACGCCGCATGCTCATATTACTCAAACTGGTTAAACTCCAGCTTATCCACTTTAACGCGCGCAACATTACTACGCGTGTGCGGGCCCAGGTTTAATGGCTTATTGTTTATGCTCACGTCCACACCGCTTGCATTACCAATCACCACATTAATCGGTGGCTTTGCGCTAAAACCTTCGCGGCTACCGGCAAAAATGGTTTTGTTGTAGATCTGTTTGCCACTTGCATCAACAATGCTGATCCATGTTTCCTGGTTGGCATTAAATTCCAGCTTCGCCATGCCGGCATCCGATTCTGCGGGCAAAGCTTCCGTAGCAGGTGCAATAGCAGCCTGTTCAGGAACAACCGCCACATTATCTGCAGCGATTGCAGGGGTATTGAGCGTGTTTGCATTTGGCGCTACATCTGTGGGTTCAGGGGCAGGCAATACCAGGTCAACCGCCTGCTCAGCGCGTTCAGCGGCTGGTAAGGCAGGTTGAGGTAAAGGCTCTATTACCTCTTGGCTCGGCAATGTAGGGTTTGGTTTTTGAACATAGCTTTGATAAAAAAACCATGCGCCCAACACTAATAAAACCAGTAAGCCGGCAACAATATAACGGCCTGTTTTAGGTTTTTTATAGCTATGCACTTTCATGGTAGTAGCCGGTTTTAACATAAATGCCAGCGGTTGTTTACTTGGCACCAATACATTGTAGGCGTCCAATAAAGGCTCAGCATCAATTTTCAGCAGCTTGGCATAGTTGCGGATAAAGCCCCTCACAATGGTGGATTCAGGCAATGCTAAAAATTGGTCCGCCTCAATCGATTCAATCTGACGGCTACTGATTTTTAATTTGCCAGCCACATCCTGCACCGACAAGCCTTGCTTTTCGCGCTCGGTTCTTAGAGCACCTCCACAACGTGAGCGGGAGTAAATGCTGTAATCGGCTGCCGCCGCATCAGACGACATTTGGTTTTCGCTCATATGGGCCTGATTATTATCGTTATTTTCAGTTTTATCTACTGTTGATTTCTCTTCAGCAGCATGGATTGATTTACGTGCCATATTACCCTTAACTTCTATCAATAATTATTGACCGCTTAATAACAAGCGTGTTTGTTCAGAATTTGGATACTGTTGACGCAATTGTAAAGCGTAACTGGCTTCATTATCTTTACCACCGAGTAAACGCTCAATTCTGATTGCTAACCATAATGATTCAGGCGTCGGCGATGCAATAACCACATTCTGCAAGGTAGATTTTGCTGTTTTTATTTCACCGCGCTTGAACTGGATTTCGGCTAACTGATAGGCCGCTGCGTAAGTAAGCGGCTGTAACTGCAGCGCTTTATTCAAATAAATTTCGGCATTTTTAATATCATTTTTTCGTGCCGAGCAAATGCCTGCATTAGCGTATGCCATATTGGGCGTAGGATAAAGCGGGTTTTTTACCGCTGCTAAAAAATGAGGGATGGATTCGTCATAACGCTTTCTAGCGCATAAAAAACTGCCGTAATTGTTATGCGCTTCAGAGCTGTTTGGCTGCACCTGGATCGCCTTCAAAAAACTGGCATCCGCTTTAGCATCTTCGCCTAGTGCTGCATAAACCAAGCCCAGCCCGTTATAGGCGGGTGAATAAGTGGGGTCGATTTTTACGGCTTCCGAAAACTCGGTTAATGCAATTTCATACTTGTTTTGCTGAAAATAAGCCGCAGCCAGGTCGCTGTGGGCACGTGCACGTTCCATTAAGGCCGATTCACGATAGTTTCCACTGCTATTGTTTTGTGATGTCGTCATGCAGGCGGCAAGCACTAGAGCTGTTGATGTGACCAGCATTGTTTTTATTAACCCAACTATCATGCAACCGCCTCTATTGGAATACCTTTAAGTGTACGTTTGGTTTTGTCTAACACCTTGCCAGCCAATTGGCCGCAAGCGGCATCGATATCGTCACCACGCGTTTTACGCACAGTCACCACATAACCTGCCTGCATTAAAATATCACGGAACACGCGAATATGGCTAGGCTTAGATGTTTCATAGCCGCTTTTAGGGAACGGATTAAACGGGATCAGGTTCAGTTTGCAGGGCACACTCTTGATCACATCCAGCAATTGATGTGCATGCTCAACCGTGTCATTCACGCCATCCAGCATTACATACTCAAAGGTCACAAAATCACGCGGTGCTTTTTCCAGGTAACGGTTGCAGGCCGCCATCAACTCTTTAATCGGGTATTTTTTATTGATGGGCACGATCACATCGCGCAATGCATCGTTTGGCGCATGCAGCGATACGGCCAATGCCACAGGGCAATCCTCTTTCAACCTATCCATTGCCGGCACGATGCCAGAAGTGGAAAGCGTGACGCGGCGGCGGCTTAGGCCATAAGCACTGTCATCCAGCATAATCTGCATGGCGGTGACAACGTTGTCATAATTGGTGAGCGGCTCGCCCATGCCCATCATCACCACGTTTGAAATAATACGGTCGTTGGCAGACAGCAACTCGTAGCCAGACTCACTGCGTAATGATTTATTGGCAATCGCCAGCTGGCCGATGATTTCCGACACACTTAGATTGCGGTTAAAACCCTGCGCACCGGTACTGCAAAAGGTGCATGCCAGCGCACAACCCACCTGGCTAGAGATACACAAAGTACCCCTGTCATCTTCCGGGATAAATACAGTTTCAATACTATTGGCTACGCCGTTTTTGTCGTCCGTGCCGATCAGCCATTTGCGTGTGCCATCGTTAGAAATCTGCTCTAACTGCACATTGGGCAAAGTGATCTCTGTACTGACTGCCAATTTCTCACGCAGACTTTTCGCGATATCCGTCATCTGCGTAAAATCATGCACGCCAAAATGATGCATCCAGCGCATCAATTGCTTGGCGCGAAAAGGCTTCTCACCGATACTGGCAAAGTAATCGGCGAGTTGCGGTTGATTAAAATTTAATAAGTTAATCAATTCGTTAAACCTTTTTCACATTCAAATAATTCAAGCTTCTAATGACGAAGATTGAATTATTTAGCCGAAGAAATATTTAATTTCGATGGCGGCATTCTCCGCAGAATCAGAACCATGCACAGCATTTGCATCAATGCTCTCAGCGAAATCTGCACGAATAGTACCGGCAGCCGCTTCTTTAGGATTCGTTGCACCCATTAGGTCACGGTGTTTCAATACAGCGTTTTCGCCTTCTAAAGCTTGAATAATCACCGGGCCAGAAATCATGAATTTAACTAAATCGTTAAAAAATGGACGTGCTGCATGTACAGCATAGAAACCTTCAGCTTCAGCTTTGGTTAGGTGTGTCATTTTTGCTGCCACGATTTTTAAACCGGCGTTTTCAAAACGGGTATAAATTTGACCGATTACGTTTTTTGCCACTGCGTCTGGTTTGATAATGCTAAGGGTGCGTTCTACTGCCATTTGAAACTCCAAAAATTAATAATTAAATGAACTACTTAGAAAGGTGCAAATTCTAGCATTTTTGCTGCATTTGATAAACCACAAAAAAATAATGTTCACGCGCCGAGTAGACCGATTAACAATTTAAGCCGCTTAATTCATGGCTTAGCGATGGTTTGCTCGCTTCGTTGATTCCTACAAAATAATCCGCACCTATCCTATACGCAGATTAGGCCATTATCCTTAACATTTCGTTTCATGCTTAGCTTAAAAAATGAAATTAAGCTCTTTGCTTAAACGAGGAGAACGATATGAATACTGTTAATACACCTGCATTTTTTTCATTAAAATCAATGCTATTGGTAGTTGCGAGTTGCTTTGCCCTGAGCAGCCCGGCTTTTGCTGATGAAGAGTTTTATGGCACAGTGGAAAGTCGCCCAGCCGAAAACCCTGGCATTTGGGTGGTTAGCGGCCAACCGGTAGAAGTAACCGACAAAACCGAGATTGATAACGATCACGGCCCATTGGTTGTAGGATCATGCGTTGAGGTCGAGCACAAAAAAGGCGTGGTAAAAGAGATTGAGTCGGCCAAGCCTGCTAAATGTGGCAAAAAATAATGGCTGGCGTTTAGCTTGCTAAAATTGTTCTAATAAAAAAGAGGCTGCGGCCTCTTTTTTATCGTGCATTCATTGCTAAGCTAACGATCAAGAACCGTCTTTACTTAAATCAAAGATATGCACCGATAGCGAAATCTCGCGCAAAAAACAACCCAGGCCGATAATTAAACTGGTCATGGTCACAATAAACAAAATTGAGACGATATTGGATGGGTTGATATTGCCTACCGCGCCTACAAATAAGGCGCCTATCACTAGCGAAACAAATAAGGCAGATGCGGTGCATAGCGTAATCGCCCAATGCACCCACACGGCACGTACAGACAAAACAGCCAGTTCACGCGATTGTTTCGGCGTTAAGTTTGTGCGGGTTTCTGTTAAGACCCGGTAGCGATCAACCAAACGCCCCAACCTGCCTGTGAGTACGCTTAAAATAGCGCCAACCCCTGTCAGCAAAAACACGGGGGCCACGGCAAGCTGAATCACATGGGCGACATTGGTTAAGTTTTCGGCGACAATTTGCATATTTGCTACTTAGTTATAAAGTCAATTCATTCTAACTTGGCGCATAAAAAGTTTAAAGGCAAAAGTTTAAGGCAAAGTAAAAAGCCATCAAATCATCAGCATGAATTGAGCTAAATTGTGGCAAAATCTCAGGATGGAAATTTTGCTACCTCATACATCAGACAATTTGAACACGATTACAGCCATTTGCCCCGCTTGCGGGCTATTGTGCGACGATGTGAAAGTTGAAATTGAGAGCAATCACAGTAAAGTAGTAGCCAATAGCTGTGCTAAAAGTATCCGTTTTTTTGAGCAGGCGTTTACTGTATCTTCACCACAAATCAATGGCAAAGCGGTTAGCCTGCAGCAGGCAATTGCGTATGCTACTGAATTATTAAAAGTCAGCAAAAATCCTTTGTTTGCAGGCTTAAGTACCGACGTACAAGGCTTTCGTGCTATTTACAATCTAGCGCAAAAAACAAAGGGCAGCTTACAGCATATGAATAGCCAAAGCATGGCGCGCAATATGGCCGTCTTGCAAAGTACCGGTTGGCAAACCACCACGCTGACCGAAGTGAAGAACCGCGCCGATGTGATTGTATACATTGGCACCGATATCGTGTCGCACAACACGCGATTTTTTGAGCGTTTTGTATGGCTGAACGGCCAAAATTCTGACGCCATGTTTACTGGCGCGCATGCGCGTCAAATGATTTATATCGGTGAAGATTTAAATATCAAAGCTGGCGTTTCGCCTGACGGCAGGCAACCGACTTCAATCAATTGCAGCCAGTCTGACTTGCCTGAAGTATTGACTGTATTGCGTGCTTTAATCGCCGGTAAGAAGCTTAAAGCGCAAACGGTAGCAGGTATTAGCATTGGCGATTTAATCGCAGTAGCCGACACATTAAAACAGGCCCAATATGCTGTACTGGCCTGGATTGCAAAAGATTTGGATTTTGCACATGCCGAATTGACGATACAAAGCATCACCGAAACAGTGGCTCTATTAAACAACCAAGACCATAATCAAGCTGGGCGCGCGGCGGGCCTATCATTGGGCGGCAGCGATGGTGACACCTCAGCTAACAATGCCAATACCTGGTTAAGTGGCTACAGTTTAAACAATACCAAAACTGATTACGATACCCTGGTTCTGGTGAACAGCTTTAGCCCGGAAAAGTTACCCCAGAAAACAGATAAGCCATTGATTGTACTAGGCAATGCCAATACACAATTTGCACAAATCCCTGATGTATTTATCCCCATCGCGACACCTGGCTTGGATTGTGGCGGTACTTTATTCAGGGTGGATTCGGCGGTGGTTTTGCCGCTGAAAAAAGTACGTGAGAATGATTTGCCTAAGTTAGATGATGTTGTGCGCCAAATTGAGGTTTTGCTGTAGTGATTACGCATTTAAAAAACGGCAGGATCTACTGCCCGGTAATGGGCGCAGATGGCGTTGTGCAGGATATTTATATCCGTGATGGCAAGATCATTGCCAAGCCAAATGCATCGGAGAAAATCAGCCAAACTTATGATTTAACAGGGAAAATTGTGATGGCTGGCGCAATCGACATGCACAGCCATATCGGTGGCGGCAAGGTGAATATCGCGCGCATGATGCTGCCAGAGTTTCAGGAAACCAAGCGCTATAGCGAGCCTGAGGCGCATGCCTGCACATCCAATTGCAGCCATAACGCTACGCCCAATACCAGCGATACGGGTTTCAGGTATATCGAAATGGGTTATACGGCGGCTTTTGAGCCAGCGATTCTACCCATCAATGCCCGCCAGGCGCATCTGGAAATGGCCGATACGCCAATGATAGACAAAGGCGGTTACGCCATGCTGGGCAATGACGACTACTTTTTGCGGCTGCTAAGCAACAATGCCGACCAAAAAGCGATCAATGACTACGTTGCCTGGACATTGCATGCCACACAAGCGATTGGTATTAAAGTAGTAAACCCAGGCGGCATTTCGGCATTTAAATTCAACCAGCGCCGCCTGAACCTGGATGAAAACCATCGCTACTACCAGGTTTCGCCGCGTCAAATCCTGAAAAGCTTAAGCACGGCGGTGCAGCAGCTTGGCATTGCCAAGCCCTTGCATGTGCATTGCAACAACCTGGGCGCAGCCGGCAATTTTGAAACCACGTTAAATACAATGGGCGCATCTGATGGCGTACCTATACATTTAACGCATATCCAGTTTCATAGCTACGGCACAGAAGGTGATAAAAAATTCTCATCTGCGGCGGCGCAAATCTCTGAAGCCTTGAATAAAAATAAACATATCACCGCCGATGTCGGGCAGATACTGTTCGGCCAAACTGTTACGGCGTCTGGTGACAGCATGATGCAGCATTTAAACGCCAGGCATGCCAATCCTAAAAAATCGGTGATTATGGATATTGAATGCGATGCCGGCTGCGGCGTAGTGCCATTTAAATACAGGGACGAAAATTATGTGAATGCGCTGCAATGGGCGATCGGCCTGGAGATTTTCCTTTCAGTTGAAGATCCATGGCGAATCTTCCTGACCACCGACCATCCAAATGGTGCGCCATTCACCAGCTATCCGCATTTGATTCGCTTGCTGATGGATAAAAGCTTCAGGAACGAAGCGTTTTCCAAACTCAATCTGGATGCGCAAGCCATGAGCAACTTAATCGGCCTTGATCGCGAATATAGCCTGTATGAAATCGCCATCATGACGCGTGCAGGCGCAGCTAAACTAATCGGCTTAAATGAACGTGGTCATTTAGGGGCAGGCGCTGCGGCAGATATTACGATTTACACAGACCAGCCTGACCGTGAAGCTATGTTTGCCAAGCCGGATTACGTGTTTAAAGATGGCGAACTGGCGGTTAAAAACGGTATCGTCGTAAAAGTGGTCTGGGGTAAAACCCATACCGCCAAGCCGGCATTTGATATGGGTGTAGAAAAAAATCTAAAAGATTATTTTGATAAATACCATACCATTCAATTAGATAACTTCAAGATTTCGAATGATGAAATCGCCGAAGATGGCCGTGGTGGCGTGATTACGCATACCCAAAACAGGTAGTGTCTTTTTTTAAGGGAGTGATGCATGAGTAGACTATACGGAGCACAGCACCGCAAATTGCAGGACGAATTTGGTACGCGCAAAATGGCGGACCGCGTGGAAGAGCTGGTTTGCAAGACCGAATTCGACGATGGTGCAAAAGGCTTTATTGAAAGCGTCGAAATGTTCTACTTGTCGTCGATTGACCACCAAGGCCGCCCTACCGTATCTTACAAAGGTGGCGATGCTGGCTTTGTCAAAGTGCTGGATAGCACAACGCTGATATTCCCCAGCTATGATGGCAATGGCATGTTTTTTTCAATCGGCAATATCAGCACCAACCCTCAGGTGGGCTTGCTGTTTATCTCATTTGAAACGCCCAATCGCCTGCGTGTGCAGGGCACGGCTACTCTGTCACAAGACCCGGCCTTGCTTGCGCATTACACGGAAGCCGAATTTGTGGTCACCGTCACCTTGTCTGAGTTATGGCAAAACTGCCCGCGTTATATTCCCAAATATGAAAAAGTGAGAAGTTCAAGATACGTTCCGCGCGCGCATTGCGAAACGCCATTGGCCGGCTGGAAACAGCTAGATTTGGTGCAGGACGTGATTTCGGCTAGCGATGCACAAAAAGCCGCTAAAGCAGGCGTGATCGATATCGAAACCTGGGTGGGCAAAATCGTGTCTGCGGACGAAACCGCTTAATTTTGATTCAAAGTATATATGCAAATTAACGGTATTACGATTGATGACACCTTTGCCGAAGCATTCAATATGCGTGGTACGCGCGTCATCATCACCGCCCAAAACCATAAATGGGCTTACCACGCCGCCAACGCCATGACAGGCTTCGCCACCAGTGTCATCGGTTGCGGCGTTGAGGCAGGCATTGAGCGTGAGTTATCCAGCGAAGAAACGCCCGATGGCAGGCCGGGCGTGAGCATCCTGATGTTCGCGATGGGCAGCAAAGTGCTGATGCAGCAGCTGGAAACGCGCATGGGACAATGTATTCTGACCTGCCCTACCGCATCCGCGTTTGCTGGCATTGACGCAGGTATTGAAGTAGACCAGATCAGCCTGGGCAGGCATTTGCGCTATTTTGGTGATGGCTACCAAACTTCTAAACTCATAGCGGGCAAACGTTACTGGCGCATCCCGGTGATGGACGGTGAGTTCCTGACCCAGGAAACCACCGGCATGGTGCGCGCGATCGGTGGTGGCAATTTTTTGATTTTGGCCACCTCACAGCCTGCCGCTTTACATGCCGCAGAAACCGCGATTGAAGCCATGAAACAAGTATCCAACGTCATCATGCCTTTCCCTGGCGGTGTAGTGCGCTCTGGCTCTAAAGTGGGCAGCAAATATCCCAAAATGTTCGCTTCAACTAACGACGCGTTTTGCCCTACCTTAAAGGGTTTAGTGAATACAGAGTTGAGCGATGATATTGAAAGCGTGATGGAAATCGTCATTGACGGGCTGACTTTTGAAGATATCGCAGAGTCCATGCGCGTTGGTATCCAGGCGATTTGTGACTTGGGCAAACAAAGTGGCGTGAAGCGTATATCAGCCGGTAATTATGGCGGCAAGCTAGGGCCGCATCATTTTAAACTGCATGAGATCATGGGTGCCGCATCATGAGTGCGCTTAGCTTTACCCTTAAACCCAATCTGTCTCAGCAGATTGATTGCCGCCTGTTAACGCCTAATCATTTAGCCGGTCTATCGAATCCAGAAATTCAAAATCTAAGCCTGCTGAATACTAAAAACTCTCCCAAAGTCGGCGATTATTTTGTTGTTGCGGGCGATGATGCCAATCAGATTGTGTTCAAAAACTCCAGCCGGCAATTGGATTATATTGGCCATCAAATGTCGCGCGGGCAAATCAAGGTAGAAAATGATTGCGGTGATTTTTTAGGTAACCAGATGCGTGGCGGCAGCATTATTTGCCATGGAAATGCCAATGACCGTGTTGGCGACCAGATGCGTCGCGGCTTGATACTGGTTGATGGCAACGCTGGTGAATATTGTGGCAGCCGTATGATTGCTGGTACGATTGGTGTTTATGGCGATATTGACCGCTATGTGGCTTTTGCCATGAAGCGCGGCACCATCTTACTTACCCGAACACCCACGCTGCATGCCACCATTCAAGATTGCGGCATGCATACTCTGCCATTTTTAGCGTTGCTGTTTCAATCGTTCAAAACAGTTCCAAGCGCTTTTAACAGCATCAAAAGCCTGCGCGTACAGCGTTATGCCGGCGATTTGGCCTGCAACGGCAATGGTGAAATCCTGATTTGCCAAACAGATATTTCAGCTTGATTATGGACGGTGTTAAAATAGCGCTTTAGTATTTTTAAGCACTGACCATGAAGTTTCTAACCACCGCGCTGTATAAATTCGTTAGCTTGCCCAATTACGCAGACTTGCAAGCGCCCATCCTTGCCGCCTGCGAAGCGCATCACATCAAAGGGACGATTTTACTGGCTTCTGAAGGCATCAACGGCACCATTGCCGGCTTGCCGGATGATATCAACGCCGTGCTGCAGTTTTTGCGCACGGATGCCGCCTTTGCAGGCAAATTCTCTGACCTCGAACATAAAGAGTCCTATGCGGATGAACACCCGTTCTACCGCATGAAAGTGAAACTGAAAAAAGAAATCGTGACACTAGGTGTGCCGGGCGTTAGCCCTACCAAACAGGTGGGAACCTACGTGCAGCCACAGGATTGGAATGCACTGATCTCAGACCCTGATGTGATTTTGATCGATACGCGAAACGACTATGAAGTGGATATCGGCACCTTTAAGGGTGCGATCGACCCCAGAACCACGACCTTCCGCGAGTTTCCGGAATATGTGGCCAAAAACCTGGATAAAACCAAGCATAAAAAAGTCGCCATGTTCTGCACCGGTGGAATCCGCTGCGAAAAAGCCAGTAGTTATATGATGGATCAAGGCTTTGAAGAGGTGTATCACCTGCAAGGCGGTATTCTGAAATACCTGGAAACCGTGCCGGAAGCGCAAAGCCTGTGGCAAGGCGAATGCTTTGTGTTTGACCAGCGCGTAGCGGTTAAGCACAACCTGGAAGTGGGCGAATTCGACCAGTGCTATGCCTGCCGCCATCCCCTGTCACCCGCTGAAATGCAAAGCGAGCAGTACACACCGGGTATTTCGTGTCCTTACTGCTACAACACGATATCGGAAGAAAAACGCGCCAGCCTGACTGAAAGACAGAAGCAAGTGATTCTAGCCAAGAAACGTGGCGAAGCGCATATCGGGGAAAAGCAGAAAATTAAATAAGCCTACTTTGTGAGCTCAGCTATTTTGTACGTGCTGCCTGAGTCCAGCGCCCCATTGCGCGGCCCAATCAAGCAATTTTTCAGCAGCCATTGGTTTACCCATAAAGTAGCCTTGCCCGTAATCGCAGCCTAACATCTTCAAGATATCCCACACCTTTTGATTCTCAATACCCTCTGCCACCACTTTTAAGCCCAGGTTATGGCCAAGCTCTATCGTCGATTTAACAATCGTCACATCATCTTGATCGCGCTCGATATCCATCACAAAAGAGCGATCAATTTTAAGCTCATTAACGGGCAGGCGCTTTAAATAGGCCAATGAAGAATAACCGGTGCCAAAATCATCAATCGATAGTTGAATACCCATTTTGGCAATGCGCTCGACTGTTTCAAGCGCGCGTTCCGGGTCATCCATGATGCTGCTTTCAGTAATCTCTAGCGAGATAGTGTGTGCCTGCAGTTGATGCTCATCCAAGATTTGCCTTAATTTTTGTGGCAACTCAATATCAATCAAATCCCTGGCCGAAAGATTCACCGCCACAGCGATATCCAAGCCCTGGCTTTGCCAGATAGCGGCATACCTAGCCGCTTCTGACAACATCCAGTAGCTGATTTTACCAATATGCCCGGTCTGCTCTGCAAATGGGATAAACATATCCGGGAATACCATGCCGCGCTCGGGATGATTCCAGCGCACAAGGGCTTCTACGGCAAGCAATCTACCGGTGGCAAAATCAATTTTGGGTTGTACAAACAGGCAAAATTGGTTTTGCTCAACCGCCACCTTAATCTCACTCACTAGCGACAGGTTTTCCTCATTGGCAACGTCTAAGCCGCTGTGATAAACGGCCACACTGCCGGATGAGTTCTTAGCCGCATACATGGCAATTTCTGCACGACTCAGCAACACTTCAATGTCTTTTGCATGCTGCGGATAATTGGCAATACCGACACCGGCACTCAAATCCACAAAGGAATCATTAAGCGCAATCGGTGTTTCCAGCGCAGCCAGCAAGCGTTTTGCCACCTCTAGTGCCAACTGCGCATGCGTATTGGCTAGGATAATGCCGAATTCATCGCCGCCCAAACGTGCTACTACATCAGTTTCACTTTTGCAGCTTTGTTTTAATCGTTCGGCAACGCCTGTCAATAATTGATCGGCAGCTGAATGGCCCAATACATCGTTCACATGTTTAAAGCGATCCAGATCCATCATTAATACAGAAAAAGTTTGACTGTTTTCATGATAGTTTTCACTGAATTTAAGCAATTGATCGGTAAAGAAAACCCGATTGGGCAATTGTGTTAACTCATCCCAGTAAGCCAATTTGCTGATTTTTTGCTCACGCTCTGCCACGGCTTCGCGCATGCGGTCAAAAGTACGGCTTAAATGGCCTATTTCATCTGTGCTATTGGATACAATGGTTTCACTGTAATCGCCTTTTTCCAGCAATTCTGCCGTTTTTACCAAGGCGGTTAAAGGCTTGGTAATGCGCCTGGCTGTTAAAACGCTGCCGGCAACAAATACAAACGCACCTAAAATGGTTAATACCAGTAAGTTAAGCTGCAATGTCAGGTAAGGCGCCAAGGATTCGCTAATAGAACGCTGTAATACAGCAACCAGTACTTGTTGGTCTTGATTCAATAATTGTACATAACGCGTACCGTAATCCACTCCTTGAATAGTGATCTCGCTATCCAGAACCTTGGAAAAAACTGCTTTTTCACCTGTAGTTTGCTGTGACCAGTTGCTTGGAATACCGCCAATTGTTTCTTGCGCAAACAACTTGTTCATGGTGCTGGAAGATAAATTCCATTGTGGCTTGCTACCGGAGACAGGCCCGGCTTTCGTCACAAAGCTTACCTCCAGCCGTGATACATCCTGAATGCGATTAGCCCAGCTATCATCGATTTCAAAGCCAGTGATAATCCAGGCAATGGTTAAAGGTGCTTTTACCGGCACGGCCACCAGCAAATAAGGCACGCCGTTAAATATCGTGATATTAAAAGAGTCACCGCCATTTTGGGCGGTTTCGATTAGGTGCCGAATTGGCCCATCCATGATATTGGCAGGCAAATCACCAGAAACCACCTGTCTTAAACCTTCTGGGCTGTAG
This sequence comes from Pseudomonadota bacterium, assembly GCA_040387035.1. Classification (GTDB taxonomy): domain Bacteria; phylum Pseudomonadota; class Gammaproteobacteria; order Burkholderiales; family Methylophilaceae; genus Methylotenera_A. The sequence continues at coordinate 54,638 of JAZKEN010000032.1, forward strand.
AGCATATTGACATCGGATTCGATTCTGGCGCCGGTATTTTCCAAGGCCGATTGAATCGTCTCGCTGTCGTTACTGGCAATGGCTTGGCGGAAGCCATAGTCGGTGGCTAAAATGCGGGCACTTAACGTTAAGTTTTCACCTTGCCTGGTAATGACATTGCGCAGCACCTGCTCACCAATACCCAGTTGCTCCTTAATGGACACCCTTGCATTCTTATTGATACTGACCCAGATGGCCATAAAGCCAATAAACTGCACCACTAGAATAAGGGTAACAAACAGAAAGACGATGCGGCTTTGTAAGCTCTTGAAAGGTAACTTCATTTAAATGGGCGAATCAAAATTTCAGGATTAGCTTGCAATCAAGCCACTATTTTTTTGCAGGAATCATAAAGTGCTTCAGTGAAAGCTGCATGACAATGTTTTGTGCATCTTTAAAAACCAAAGGTTTTTCGATGATCTCTTTTTCTTTGGCCAAGGCGTAATGCCAAGCCTTCAAAGTATAATTGCCGTTTGGTAAATCACGCAGTGTTGCTTTGCCCGATTTATTGGTTTTTGTAAAATAAGGCGTATCTACAACGTGGATAAATGCCACCATGTAATCATGAATATTGCAGCCCAAAACCACTGTACCGGCTTTATCAAACTTGACAGGGCTGGTTGGCACGCCTGAATACAGCTTTAATTCAAAGGTTTTAGCTGGAGAAAACGAGTAGACGTGATGCCTGACACTATCAAAATTGGGGAATGAAATATCGCTACCGGTCTGTACCACGCTAACCAGTGGATTAAATTGTTTACCGCGTTGCTCTACAATTGCAGAAGCAGGTGGCATTGCCGCTTTGTTTTCAGGCTCTGCGTAAACCACTGCGTTTTCTATCGGCGACCCTGTGGTATCCACTACATCGATTGTTAGATCTGCTGCTTGAAGCGGCAGGCTGCACAGGCTGGCAGATACACCGGCAAAAGTTAAGTAAGTAAGGGCTAAAAGGGATTTAAACAATTATTTTCCTTAAACATCAGCTGATATTTTTAATACGTACTGTTAACTTGATTAGATGTACCCATTAGCGATTTTGAGCATTTCCATCCAACGCAAGCGAGCTAGCTAGAAGTCACAATATCCCGCTTCATCGGCGCTAAAATTTTCAACAACTCGTTTTTCTCACGGGTATTGACATACTTATTCAGCGTATCCCTGAACATGCTCACAAACGCATCAAATTCCGCTTCGGTAATTTTGGCGTCCTTGTGTGAATTGACCATAGTCTCCCCTTCATACACACAAGGTCCTCCCGTCAATTTGCAAAGCTGTGCCACAACGCTTTCTTTTAATGCTTTTAATTTTATGCCGTCAAATGAACGCTTGGTACTAGGCGCAGTCGCAACCTTGTCAATAAACTCATCGGTAATTTGCGTTAAGACAGGCAAACCACCTATTCGCGTGAACAAACTCTGTTGTTGGCTATCTGATGACTTAAACACGGACAAATCATTGAAATGTGTGCAGCCAACCAAGCCACTCAACAACAGCAAAAAAAATAATTTGATAATACATTTACCCATTGCTAATCCCAGCTTTACATTGATATTGGCCAACTTGATACAAATGAGAGACCGTTCCGCTAACTTGGTTCAATTATTGCTTATTAGTTAAACATTAACGAACAAATACTTAATCAATTAACTAAAATATACCTTATATAACCGATTCACTCAAAACTAATTTTTTATATTACCGATAATCAAATGCTCAAAAAATCACTACTGCCACTTTTAATTTTGTCATTTTCAGCGATGGCTCCTGCTTCCCTAATGGCAGGAGAACGTTTACTGGCAACGGGTGGCGTGATGCAGATTGAAGGCTCTGCTGGCGGCGGATTAACCCCATGGGCACTTATAGCGGGCTATGGCACCAGCGGAGAAACCGGCGCATCGGCTTTTTACACGCATGCCAACACCAATGGCGGTTTTGATATGAATCTGGCCGGGATTGCAGTAGGTTTCGACAACCGTGTCGAAATCTCATACGGTCAGCAACGTTTGGGACTGAGTGATACTGTGCCAAATGAGCATATCCGCATGCATACACTAGGCGCAAAAGTACGCTTGTTTGGTGACGCGGTTTACGATCAAGATACCTGGGTGCCGCAAGTTTCCGCAGGTTTGCAAGTCAAGCATAATGTGGATTTTGACAAAGTACCAAAAGCCTTAGGGGCTGAAAGTGCAACCGGTGTCGATTTTTACCTATCCGCTACCAAGCTCTACCTGGGAGCGGTTGCCGGCAGAAATCTCTTGCTGAATGCCACACTGCAAGCCACAAAAGCGAATCAGTTTGGCTTACTGGGTTTTGGCGGAGATATCCATAACAAATATCAATTGCAGCCTGCGGTTTCAGCTGCATTGATGCTCACAGACAATCTGCTGATTGGTGCCGAATACCGCGCCAGGCCCAATAATCTAAGCGTATTTAAAGAAGAAGATGCAAAAGATGTCTTTATCGCATGGTTTCCAGTGAAGTATTTATCCTTAACCGCCGCCTATGTCGATTTAGGCAATATTGCAGACAAAGATGACCAAAGTGCCTGGTATCTTTCCGGCCAAGTTTCCTTTTAATTAACCGCAGCTGAGGCGGCTCGGCTACCCATTCACTTTGCATAATCTTTGCCCTGATAAACCATGCGATACAGCAAGGGCAATACCAGCAAGGTTAGCAAGGTCGATGACCATATACCGCCTATCACAACTGTGGCCAACGGCCGTTGTACTTCAGCGCCGGTTCCGGTTGCAATTGCCATTGGGATAAAGCCCAGCGATGCCACCAGGGCTGTGATCAAAATCGGCCTTAAGCGGCTTAGGCTGCCTTCTTCAACAGCTATATCCAATGGCTTTCCCTCGGCTAATAGCTGACGGATAAAGCTAAGCATCACCAGCCCGTTTAATACCGCGACCCCTGACAAGGCAATAAATCCAACTCCTGCCGAAATGGATAATGGGATATCCCGCAGCCAAAGCATGAGCACGCCACCGGTCAATGCAAAAGGAATACCGGTGAACACAATGAGGCCATCCCTGAAGTTCTTGAACATGGCATAAAGCAGCACAAAAACGATCAATAGAGCTAGCGGCACCACGATTTTCAAGCGCTCACTTGCCGATTGCAGCTGTTCAAAAGTACCGCCCCAGCTTATCCAGTAGGCAGCGGGAATCTTGACTTCCTGGCTGATGCGTTGCTGTGCTTCTGCCACAAAAGAGCCAATATCACGGTCGCGCACGTTTGCGGTAATCACCACATTACGCTTGCCATTTTCGCGGCTGAATTGATTGGCGCCTTGTGCGATATCGATACTGGCGATTTCACCCAATTGTAAATACACAGGCTTATCGGTTTTTCCCGCAACTTTGATCGGCAAGCGTTTGAATGCATCCATATCCGCCCTGGTTTGTTCCGGCAAGCGCACCACAATGTCAAAACGCCTGTCACCCTGAAATAGCGTGCCCGTTTCACGCCCATTCATGGAAATGGCAATCGCCTCCTGCACGTCCGCGACATTGACACCCAGCCTTGCAATCTTTTGACGGTCTATATTCACCGTCATCATGGGCAGGCCGGTAGTCTGCTCAACTTTGACGTCTTCACCGCCCGGAATCGAAGCCAGGACTTGGGATATCTCTTCTGCCGTAGCATTCATGACTTGCAGATCATCACCAAATACTTTTACGGCTACATCACTACGCACGCCAGAAATCAGTTCATTGAAGCGCATTTGAATGGGCTGGGTGAATTCATAGTTATTGCCAGGCACATGCTTAACGGCTTCTTGCATTTGCGCAATCAGCGCGTTCCTGCTCAAGCTTGGGTCAGGCCAATCCGATTTTGGCTTCAGCATCACGAAATTGTCTGCAACACTGGGGGGCATGGGGTCAGTGGCGATTTCTGCTGTTCCCAATTTGGCAAATATGCGATCGACCTGCGGAAAACCCTTGATGGTATGTTCCAGCTCTTTTTGCATCTCTACCGCTTGCGTTAAGCTGGTGCCGGGAATACGCAAGGCATGCAATGCGATATCACCTTCATTCAAGCTGGGCACAAACTCGCTACCCATACGGCTAGCCAGCAAGCCACTTAAAATCACTGAAACTATCGCAACCGTTAATACAACAGCCTTATTCAACATTGACCAGCGCAGCAAGGGTAAATAACGCTGCTTGGCCCAAACGATAAGGGATTGCTCTTTCTCCTCCACTTTGCCCGTAATCAGCAAAGCGACCGCTGCAGGGATAAAAGTCACCGAAAGCAACATTGCGCCCAGCAAGGCAATCACCACAGTAAATGCCATCGGGTGGAACATCTTGCCCTCTACCCCGGTTAGCGCAAAAACAGGCAGGTATACCGCCATGATAATTAGCTGGCCGTAAATCAGGGGTTTTCTGGCTTCTTGCGCGGCAGTGAATACTTCTGCAAATCGCTCCGATTTTGTAAGCGACCTGCCTAAGCTACTTTGCGCATGCGCTAAGCGCCGCATGCAACTTTCTACAATCACCACAGCGCCATCGATGATGATGCCGAAATCCAACGCGCCTAAGCTCATCAAATTGGCACTGACCTTGCCTGCTGCCATGCCTGTAAATGTAAACAGCATCGCCAGAGGAATGACCAGCATGGTGATGATTGCCGCACGGATATTGCCCAAAAAGATAAACAATACCGCAATGACTAATAATGCACCTTCCATCAAATTGGTTTTGACGGTATCGATGGCCTTATCAATGAGGATGGTACGGTCGTAGACGGTTTTTGCAGTGATTCCCCCTGGCAAGGTTTGGTTGATTTGCCTTAAGCGTTTCTCAACCGCTGCCGATACGGCACGGCTATTTTCGCCTGTCAGCATAAATACCGTGCCTAGTACTACTTCCTGGCCATTTTCAGTGGCAGCTCCGTTGCGGGATTCAGACCCAATCACCACATCGGCCACATCCTTGATGCGGACTGGCACACCGGCAATGGTGTCTACTACAATATTGCCGATATCATCCATATTGGTTACTTGGCCAGGCACGCGAATCAGGTATTGCTCGCCCGATTTCTCAATATAGCCCGCACCGATATTGGCATTATTCGCCTCTAAAGCTGCCACTAAATCATTGAGCGACAAACCCCTGGCCACCAACCGATCGGCATAAGGTGCTACCTGATACTGCTTAACGTAACCGCCCACGGTGTTGATTTCATTCACCCCGGGCACGTTGCGCAATTGCGGCTTGATGATCCAATCCTGAATTTCGCGCAAGTCCATTGGCGTATAGGGCGTACCGTCGGCTTTTAACGCGCCTTGTTTAGATTCCACTGTCCACATGAATATTTCACCCAGGCCGGTAGAAGTTGGTCCCATTTGAGGCCTTATTCCTTCGGGTAACTTTTCCTTGGCTTGCGCGATGCGCTCATTCACTAGCTGCCTGGCAAAATAAATATCGGTACCCTCTTCAAACACGACCGTCACCTGAGATAAACCATAACGCGAAATAGAACGCGTCTTTTCCAGTTTAGGCAAGCCAGCCATCACCGTTTCAAGCGGGTAAGTAATCCTTTGCTCAACTTCTAAAGGTGCATATCCAGATGCCGTGGTATTGATTTGTACCTGTATATTGGTAATATCCGGCACGGCATCAATCGGCAGTTTTTTGTAACTGAATACACCCAGCACGGCAATGCCCAATGTCAGCAGCATCACCAGCCAGCGTTGATTGATAGAGAATCGAATCAGTTTTTCAAACATATTGATTCCCCTTAAATGGGATATTGAATCGGCAAGTATCAATGATCATGGCTAGCACCTGCCTTACCGATATCCGCTTTAACCAGGAAGCTATTGCCTGCTGCATAACGTTCGCCAACCTGGACACCTTTTAATACCTCTACATATTGATCATCCCGTCTACCCAGCACTAAAGGCCTGGCTTCAAAATATTCACCATAGCGGGCAAACACCACTGACCAATCACGTAGTGTTTGTAAGCCTTCTACAGAAACGGCCAACGGTACTTTTACCTCATCAGAAACCAATTCGACATTCACAGGCAAACCTGGCAACCATGTGCGGTCGGCGTTATTGAGCACTACCCGCGCCATGGCCGTGCGCGACTGTTCACCGACCAGCGCACCCACATAAGCAATAGTCCCGGTTGTTTCTGCTTCAAATGCAGTTGCCTTGATGGTGACTTTCTGGCCGACTTTTACTGTATTGATGTCTTTGGCATAAATCGTTATTTCTGCCCATACCGTCGATAAATCGGAAATCTCATAGATACTATCAATTTCACTCACCACCTGGCCCTGGCTGATTTGTTTATTCGTCACAACGCCATCAATAGGCGAACGAATCTCATAGCGTGTCAGCCCTTTAGTACTTGCGCTTGCACCCACTGCATTCAGTCTTTGCTGTATGCGTTGTGTATCTATTTCTGCGCTTTGCAGGTCATGCTGAGCCTGCAGGTAATCTTGCTGGGCGGAGATTTTTTCCTCCCAAAGCTGTTTCTCACGCGCATAGGTAGAGCGCGCCAAATCCACGCGCTTTTGTGCCGCCAGCAAGTCACTGCGCATATCCGCAATGGCCTGGCTGGAAATGCTGGCTAATACCTGGCCCTTACGCACTTTGTCGCCAGCATTCACATTAACCGCTTCCACAATTCCCCCTGCCCGAGAAACGATATGCACGCTCTTATCCGCATTCAGCTTGATTTCACCTTGCAGATTCAACACAGACTTAATGCTGGCTGGGCCAGCCGTTAATACCTCTATGCTGTTGAGCAGCAATTGCTTATCACTGATTTGCACCCTTGCTTCCACCTGGTCATAAGCAAACTGGTAAGTTTTATTGTTGTACCTGGCCGTAATATTGACTTTAAAAGAGTGTGGCTCCTCTACGACCGCATTGCCTTTTAGATAATCATTCTCTTTTGTAAAATTGAACAATTGCGGTTTTCTACCTAGCCTTTCTAATTGGATACTGATTGCAGAGGCATCCGGGTCTATCGCTTCACCATTTTCATAGGTATATATCCTGAATTCCGGCGCTATATTCTGTTCAAAAATGCTGACTTCCACGCTGTAATCATTTTGAGTAAAAAGCTTGCCGCCATGCGGTCCCTTCAATATTTCCTGAGGCTGCGCAGTGTGCTTATGCGCATCATGTGGCACGCTTGGTTCTGCTTGCAATGGGAGATGGTCTTTTTCATGATCATGCCCTGTCTCACCGTGTTTGGGCCTGGCCACTTTTTCAGAAGACATCTCTCTATCATCATGACTATGGTCATCGCTGTTGGCTTTGCGATTTTCTGTATTCAAAATCAATACGGCTAAAATAATGCCAACGATAATGACCGCACCAATGGCAGCGATTTTTTTGTATGGTTGAAAGTTCTGCATGCCTTACTCCTGTGCCTGATGGGTAGAATGCTTCACAACATCACCTAAAATACGTTCGATTTCCGCTATCGACTGGTGCGCATCCAACAGCGCCTGGATATACTGAGACTTGGCTTGAAACAAGGTGCGTTGCGCATCCAGCACGTCTAAAAATCCAAACTTGCCTGCGCTGAATCCTTTGTTTGCCGCATCAAAAGCGCTTTGCGACGCAGGCAGAATTTCGCTACGCAAGGCTTCAGCAGTCTGCCTTGCCGCATCCAGACGTTCGTATTGGGTGGCAAGATTAGCCTCTAACTGTGCCCTCAGGGCGACCAATTCGTCTTGCGCTTTATATTGGCGGCTTACGGCTTCACGCAGATTTCCCTGATTGCGGTCAAATACCGGGATGGGCACGCTTAGCCCAAGCAATGCCTGATTCAGGCCGCCAAGCTCCTGATTATTGAGTACACCTGCGCTGATGGTGATATTGGGCGTGGATTTGCTGCGCGCTATCTTTGTCATACCGTCGCGCGCACTAATCTCCAGCTTGGCAAGACTAATCGCAGGCGCGTTTTCTAAAGCTGCTGACAAGTCTGTTAAGCCAGACACATGCGGGATATTTTCGACATCTCCTTGCGCGCTTTCAAATGCAGGAGAAGGATTACCCCACAAGGCACTTAAGCGTTTGCGGGCGCTGTTTAATTGGCTGACAGCCTGATTAAATGCTATCTTTGCGCTGGATTCGGCAATTTTGGATTTGGTTTCTTCTACCGGTGAACTCTTACCCGCCTTAACACGTTTGGCGGCCGCATCCAATGCCAGGTTAGCCACCTCAAGGCTGGATTTACTCAGCTTTAATCGCTCTTGGGCAGCCAGCAATTCATAAAAAGCATGGATGACATTGGCGTGAATTTCTGCCTTTTTACTGTCCAGTTCCGCTGTGGCTTTATTGTAGAAAGCATTCGCAGCTTCTATACGTGCTTCGCGCTTATTACCCAACTCAATTTCTTGATTCAGTTGTAAGAATATTTGACGCGTATCACTGCGTGTATCTTGTATAGAGGTTGACAGGGATGGATTAGGCCTGGCCGCTGCCTGCGCCCTACTACCCTCAATCGCTTCACGTTCCCGTTCTGCAACAGCAATACTGGGATTGGCTTGCAACGCAAATCCCAGCGCCGCCTCAACCGCTAACGGACTCATTGGCTCAGTCAATTCTGCGCCAATGGCCAAATGACTGAATAAAGCCATGATCCACAATGGCTTAAAAAAATACTTAAAGATGAATAGCACGATGCTCTCCCAAATCGAATACAAATCAGATAACCCTGCGCATAGCAAAAGCTATGGCTAAGTTATCAGCGGATTGGATTTAGAATTGTGGCGGAGCGCGCGACGCAGGTAGCCGTCGCTTGAGGGACTCTTTGGCAACAAAGAGGAATGCAGGATTGGGTTGATGCTTAGACTGAAATACAAGAATAAAACAAAAGCTGAAAACAAGAGCAATAACCGCTTTGATCAGTAGCACGCTATCGAAATCCGGTTTAATTCCAGAAGCGACTGAAACCGTATGTGACGCATGCGGAACTCCGGATAAGGCATGGTCAGCCAAATTTTCCATGCTGATTGCTTCCTCGTGCTCATGACCAACATGAAAGCCAGTATTCTGAATAGGATGCTCACTATCCACATGGGCGTGAATAAACGGTTGCAATGCTTGCAGAATCGCAAAGCAGACAGCAACAGCCAGTGTAAACCACTTAGTTTTGTTTAAAACCATGCTCACAATCTATCAAACTTTAGCCGACAGGACAAACTATTTCCGCATACTTGTTACATGCGAATGGAAATCCATGTCAAACCTAGTGCTGGCACACAACCTAATGTTTTCGAACAATAAAAAACCACCGCAAGGGTGGTTTTTTATTTTTTGGTGGAGATGGGGGGAATCGAACCCCCGTCCGCAAATCCTCCACAGACAGTTC
>JAZKEN010000033.1:0-2232 GCA_040387035.1 Pseudomonadota bacterium
GATGAGAAAAAGGTATTGCATTGATGGAAGCAGTGAAACCGATGGAATATGTACAGCTAGGTCAAAGTGGTCTAAAAGTATCCAAAATCTGCTTGGGTACCATGACGTTTGGCGACCAGAATGACCAGGCAGATGCCAATAGCCAATTGGATTATGCGCTTAGCCAAGGTATCAACTTTATTGATACCGCCGAGATGTACCCTGTGCCGCCAAAGGCAGAAACCTTTACCCGCACCGAAACCATGCTGGGGCATTGGCTAAAGACGCAAAGGCGCGACCAGATTATCCTGGGCAGCAAAGTGGCAGGGCGTAACCGCGGCTTAAAATGGATTCGTGGCGGCGATGATTCGCTGACCAGAACCAATATTCGCGCGGCGATTCATGATTCTTTAAAGCGATTGCAAACGGATTACATCGATTTATACCAACTGCATTGGCCGGAGCGCAATGTGCCGCTTTTTGGGCAATACCAGTTTGACCCAAATTTAGAGTTAGACAAAACCGGCAATCAAAAAGCCTGGGTGAGTATTGAAACGCAGCTGGAAACGCTGGCTGAATTGATTAAAGAAGGCAAAGTGCGGGCGGTTGGTTTAAGTAACGAGCAGCCATGGGGTGTGATGGAATTTCTGCGCATTGCCAAGGCGCATGATTTGCCGCGCGTGGCGACCATCCAAAACTGCTATAACCTGATGAACCGCACCATGGATGCGGGTATGAGCGAAATCCTGTATCGCGAACAACTCAGTTTGCTGGCCTATTCACCATTGGCTTTTGGGCACTTATCGGCTAAATACATTGATGACCCGCAAGCGCCAGGCCGCGTGACGCAATTTTTGGGTTATGCGCAACGTTACAAAAAGCCCAGCGTACCAACCGCCAGCGCCGCTTATGCCAAATTGGCGCGCGCGCATGGCTTGACGCCGGTGCAATTGGCCTTGAGTTTTGTCTATCACCGCTGGTTTGTCAGCAGTACCATTATCGGCGCCACCAGCATGGCGCAGCTGCAAGAGAATATTGCAGCTTACCAGGTGAGGTTAAGCGATGAAGTGTTAGCAGAAATCGAGCACATCCATTTAACCATGATGAACCCTGCGCCATAAAAAAATGGCATATGCCTAACATATGCCATTTGTCGATGGATCAAACTTTTAAGCTAACCTTCTTAAATCAGCTTTAAAGTACCTTTCATCATCATGGCATGACCGGGGAAAGTACAGTAAAACGTATATTTATCTTTCGCATTCAGTTTTTTTACGTCCAGTTTTGCCGATGTTTTTTCGCCACCGCCAATAATGGTGGTGGCAAGTAACACGCGTGGATCATTCGCTTTTACATAATTAGCGGCCAAGCCGGCTTTGCTGCCATCTTCTAATACCGCTTTTTGATCGGCTTCTTTAGAAACGACTAAATTGTGCCCCATCACAGCTTTGGGCATGGTGCCTGCTGCTTTTAGGTTAACCGTAAAATCTTTGCAGGTTTTTGGTACATCGATGTTTTTGGCGCTATACATCATGCCGGTTGAAACTTCTACATCAATAGAACAGGCGGCTGCCTGGGCCGTTGATGAGAAAATAAATGCAGAAATCGCTGCCGACAATAAGGCGGGTAAGGTTTTATTTTTGAATCGCATGATGGTTTTTCCTAAAAAGTTAACAATAAAATCGATAACACGTCAGAGCGTGTGCTTTGCCGCTTGGTTCAATCATCAGCAGATTAATCAACGTAAAATAATATAAAAATGAAAAGTTATATATTGCGTACAATATAGACAATGTATTTAATTGAATTAGTAAGGATATTTATGCGACAGCGTATGAATGCAGTTTTAACATTGGCCCTATTTGCAACCGGTTTTGCAGGGATACCTGTAAGCCTGCAAGCGAAAGACATGTTAACGGTGGAGCAGGCAATGTACCACTGCAAAACCACCTATCCATCGCAATTTGAATCCAAAAAACGCCTGGCGTGTTTTGATAGTATTAGTTCACCAGCCATCGAAACGGTAACGGAAAATACCGCGGCAGATATACACGCCAGTGAAAAGCCATCGGCTGAAAAAATCAGTGAAGATATCCCCAAAAAAGAGGGCGCGGTTGCCATTAAAAAAACCAATATGGATTTAAGCTATTTAGAAAGAAAGTGGCGCCTCACTTCAGAAGGCGATTGGGATATCAGTGATTTTGAAACCTATAAATCGAATTACTTGTTGGTCACTAACACCAGCAATATTAA
>JAZKEN010000033.1:2332-10375 GCA_040387035.1 Pseudomonadota bacterium
TCTTTGGGCATTGATAACGAAGTGAATGGTGTCAAAAAAGAATACATCCCTAGGATGCTGAATCTGGGTTTAGTGCATCAATCTAACGGCCGCGATAACCCGCTTTCAAGAAGCTGGAATCGCTTGTATTTAGAGGGTGGTTTTGAGCTGACCGATAGAATCTCTTTATTGGTGCGGCCATGGTGGCGTATACCCGAGAGTGACAGGGAAGACGATAATCCGGACATTGAAAAGTATCTAGGCTATGGCGATATGACCGTGCGCTGGGAAACCGAAAGCAGGAAGACGGCAGTATCGGTGCTGTTGCGTAATAACCTCAGGAGTGACAATAAAGGATTTGCGCAGCTAAGTTTGCAGCAACGGGTATTTAACAATCCGTACATCAAATTGCATTTAATGGCGTCTACAGGCTATGGTGAAACCTTGCTAGATTACAATCATTCACAAAATGTACTGGGCTTTGGTATTTCGCTGGGCGAATAATTTAGTCGGTGCGGCAATCGTTATCCATGTCATCTAATCAATCCATTTTATCCCGTAGTCTGCAATCTGTGTGGCACCCCTGCACACAGATGAAGCAGCACGAAAACTTTCCCTTAATCCCCATTCAACAGGGCGATGGCGTGTGGCTGATAGATACGGACGGCAATCGCTACCTGGACGCGGTAAGCAGCTGGTGGGTCAATCTATTCGGACATAATAACCCGCGTATAAAAGAGGCGATCAAGCAGCAGCTAGACACGCTTGAGCACGTGATGCTGGCCGGTTTTACACACGCGCCGGTGGTGGAATTATCAGAAAAACTGGCCAAGCTGACGGGTTTGGGCCATGCGTTTTATGCGTCGGATGGGGCCAGCGCGACTGAAATCGCCTTAAAAATGAGCTTTCATTACTGGCGCAATAGTGGCAAAGCCAATAAAACCCAGTTTATCAGCCTGCAAAATAGTTACCACGGTGAAACCTTAGGCGCGTTGGGCGTCACCGATGTGGCAATCTTTAAAGACACCTATGCGCCGCTACTCATGCAATCGGCGCAAATGCTCAGCCCTGATTTCAGGCTGGCAGAACAGGGCGAAAGTGCAGAAAACTATGCACTACGTTGCGCGGATGCCTTGGCGCAATATATCAGCAACCATCATGAGCAATTAGCCGCCTTTATTATTGAGCCGCTGGTACAGTGTGCGGCGGGCATGGGCATTTACCATCCCGTTTACCTGCAACGCGCGCGCGAAATCTGCACGCAATACAAGGTACACCTGATTGCAGATGAGATTGCGGTTGGCTTTGGACGTACCGGGACAATGTTTGCCTGTGAGCAGGGCAGTGTACTGCCGGACTTTGTCTGTCTATCAAAAGGCATTACGGGTGGTTATTTGCCCTTGTCTGTTGTGCTCACCAGGGATGAGGTTTACCAGGCGTTTTATGATGACAGCACAGCGCGTGGGTTTTTGCATAGCCATAGTTATACGGGCAATCCGCTGGCATGCAGCGCTGCCCTGGCCACCTTGGCGATTTTTGAATCGGATAATATCATTGAAGAAAATAGAGCCAAAACGGCTTATATCCAGGCAAAAATGCAAGCACTTACTCACTTTCCAATCAAGCATCTGCGTCATCAAGGCATGATATGGGCGTTTGATGTGATGACCAATAACCCACATTTTCCCAAAGATTGTTATGCTGCAGCGTTAAGCAATGGCCTGCTAATTCGCCCCATTGGCAATACCATTTATTTTATGCCGCCATACACCATCAGCGAATCAGAAATCGATTTTATGATAGCGGCCACCGTTAAGGTATTGCAAAAAGTCGTATGAAAAAAGTCGCCATTGTATTCAGTGCCTTTTTGAGCGTTTTCATCAATGCGCATGCGTTTGCAGAGCTGCCGGTTGCAGTGGCGGATGCACTTAAAAAAGCAGGTATTCCACAATCAGGTGTCGCCGTCTATGTGCATGCACTAGATGCTACACCACCACTAGTCAGCCATAACGCCAGCAACAGCCTCAATCCAGCCAGTGTGATGAAACTGGTGACTACCAATGCTGCGCTGGATCTGCTAACGCCTGCCTACCGCTGGAAAACAGAGGTTTACCGTGATGGCGATATAAAAGATGGCGTATTAAATGGCAACTTGATTATCAAAGGCTATGGCGACCCCAGTTTCAAAGCGCAAGAATTTTGGCGTTTATTGATTGCCATCCAGCAAGCAGGTATCACCAAAATTACAGGTGATCTTATCATTGATAAAAGTGTTTTTTCCCAGAATACAGGCAGTGGCAAAAATTTTGATAACGAAACTTGGCGCGCTTATAACGCAATGCCCAGCGCGTTTCTAGTCAATGGCCGCAATACCAGTTTTAAATTTGCCGCTATTGATTCAAAGGTCACCATTAATCAGGAGTTTGCGCTGCCAGAAATACAGATTGTGAATAATCTGACTGTAAGCCAGCAGGCTTGCGGCGATTGGCGCAGCCAAATGCGTTATGACATTAAGCCTGCTGCTGATAAAACTGTGGTGACATTCAATGGTAGCTATGCACCCGATTGTGGTGAGCGATATTTGGAATTAAGCGTACTAAGCGACCAAGAATATGCGTTCTATACATTTAAAAAATTATGGCGCGAATTGGGTGGAACATTTACAGGAAAGTTAAAAAGCCAAGACTTGCCCCGTACGGCGGTTAAAGTGACAGAACAGCTTTCAGACCCATTGGGATATGTGGTGCGCGATATCAACAAATGGAGCAACAATCTAATGGCGCGCCAACTGCTTTTAACGCTGGCGGCTGAAAAGCAAGGCTTGCCTGCCAATGAAGTTAAAGGTGCTGCCGTGATTAAGGATTGGCTTAATACTAAAAACATCAATGCTCCCGAACTGGTGATTGAAAACGGCTCTGGACTATCGCGACTAGAGCGCATCAATAGCGCGCATTTAGGACAAATGTTAGTGAGCGCTTACAACAGTCCAGTCATGCCAGAATTCATTGCCTCATTACCCATACTAGGCCTGGACGGTACCACTGCAAAGCGTTTAAAGACCAGTTTAAGCGCTGGTCGCGTCCATTTAAAAACCGGCTCGTTAGACAGTGTGAGTGCGATTGCTGGCTATGTATTGGATGCACAAAATAATCGCTACGTTATTGTGATGATGGTGAATCATCCTAAATCAGCAGCCAGCAAAATAGCGCAAGATAGCTTGATTGAATGGGTTTATTTGCATTAATTCAATTTTAAGCATCATTTTCCTAGAATTTACATTAAGCCATACTCCCAAATGGGTTATTGATATTAATAATCAAAAGCTTAGGATAAACGCGTGAATTTGTTTTTTTAATTTTGGGAGCATATGATGATTAAGAACTTTTTAATGCCCTTAATTGCGGCACCACTTTTATTTACAGCACTTAGTGCAAGCGCACTCACATTTCAAACGCTTGATCCAGCCAATCCGGGGTTTACTTATGATCCTCTTGCCGATCAAATTAAATTCTATGATGGTAATATTACACCTCAAAACCCGGTAAACCTACAGGCCGCAACCGAAGAAGCATTTGGTTTGGTTTCCGGTAGCTTAACATTCGTTGGAGAAGCAGATGTCCCAGATACTTCCCCAAGTGAATTCAATAGCAATACAGCATTTAATTATTTAACAATCCACTTTGGTGGGTCTGAATTGTTTTTTTACTGGGATAATGCCATCAATTCATTCTCAATCGCTGACTACAAAGATATCACTGGTGGCGCAGATGGCACAGGCGGTGGAATCAGTAACTACAGAGCCTACAGTGATGGCCTAAGTCAAGTGCCAATCCCTGCAGCTGGCTGGTTATTTGGCACAGCACTACTTGCATTTATGGGATTAAGTCGCAGAAAACTTTAATTTACTTATTTCAAAATAAGTAAATTTAAATTCTGCTAAAGGGTGATGGTGAAAGCCATCACCTTTTTTATGTTTTTAAATTGATGTTACCCATTTCAGCTTTGCCATCTTAAGCGACCCAAACGGGCTATTGTTCCAAAAAATTATAAAGGGATAATCACTAACAAGGAATTAGGTAATTTTTGGAATTTTAATCAAGGGGATTATGATGTTAAAAAATATTTTGAAACATGTAGTTATGTTGAATTTGGTTTTAGGCTCAACAGCAGTTTTAGCAAGTACTTATAGTTTCACGGGTGTAAATGCTAATGAAGTGAATGTTAGTAGTCAACTTTCAGTAGACGTTACACAAGTTGGTAATACTGTAGACTTTAAGTTTATTAATGCGGCTGGTGGTGTTAACGTATTTGTCGGTTCTATTTATTTCGATTTTCTAGGCGCCGATTTAATCAGCTCTTTAAGTCAAACTGGCCAACAAGGTACAGTGGCATTTACAACTGATGTTACGCCAAATGGTGCTTTCCCTGAAGGTAACACAATTAATTTTACAACCGATGCCGATGCTACAAAAAGTGGTGCTGCATCTAATGCTCTTAATATCGGTGAATATTTAATATTAACTGCAGTTTTAAATCCTAATGCAAATATTGATACTCTATTAGCAAACGGTGGTTTACGAATTGGCTTGCACGTTCAAGGTTTTGCAAGTGGAGGTAGTGATAGCTATGTTACAGGTACTCCGTCAGCTGTGCCATTGCCAGCAGCTGGTTGGTTGTTCGGTTCAGCCCTAGTTGGTTTAATGGGTTTAAGACGTAGAAAACTATAATAAAAAGATAATAATAAGTAAGGCGATGGTGCAAACCATCGCCTTTTTTTATGGTCTTTAAAAATGTGGCAATGAATAAAAACTAAATTAAAGTATGATAATAAATTCTTAATTACTCTTGAAATTCTCACTTATGAAGCTCATTAATATTGTATTGGCAGGTACATTTGTACTGACTCTGAATGCTTGCCAAGCTGAATCCAACCCATCATCACAGGAAAAACCCGCAATGACTGCAGCAATTACAGAACTACAGAAAATAGATACCCAAGTGGGTACCGGCCGTGAGGCTGAACCAGGTTTTAACGTCACCGTGCATTACACTGGCTGGTTATACGACGAAGCGGCAGAAGGCAAAAAAGGCAAAAAGTTTGATAGTAGCGTTGACAGAAAAGAGCCGTTTAATTTCTTTTTAGGCGGCGGTCAAGTGATTCAAGGTTGGGATGAAGGTTTTGCAGGCATGAAAATCGGCGGCAAGCGCACGCTTATTATTCCAGCTGAGATGGGTTACGGTGCACGTGGCGCGGGTGGTGTGATTCCGCCGAATGCTACATTGGTATTCGATGTAGAGCTCCTAGACGTCAAATAAAAATTATCTTTTGGGCGCATTGCTTCGTTGCGCGGTACTCACTTCCTCGATGGACTATTTGTCCTATCTCGTCGTTGCGTTCCGTGCGCCTAGCACTGCATCCCAAAATTTTAATTTTATGCGCTTAGTGAAGTCTTAAAAACACAGGATAAAAAATGAAAGTAAGAATTAAATGGGTTGAAGACGTCAGTTTCGTGGGTGAATCCGAAACTGGGCATGCGGTAGTTTTAGACGGTGCACCGGAAAACGGTGGCCGTAATATCGGCATGCGCCCAATGGAAATGCTGCTGATCGGTATGGGTGCTTGCACCTCATTTGATGTAGTGACAATACTAAAAAAATCACGGCAACCCATCGTGGATTGTGTGGCAGAAATCGATGCGACACGTGCTGAAGAAGTGCCAAAAGTGTTTACTAAAATCCATGTGCATTTTGTGATTACCGGTAATAACCTTAACCTGACCCAAGTCGAGCGTGCGGTTAAATTGTCGGCTGAAAAGTATTGCTCAGCATCGATTATGCTGGCCAAATCAGTTGAAATCACACATGATTTTGTGATTAAGGAAGTGGCTGCATAATGCAAGACGACACATCAAAAAGCTCTTCGTCAAAAAATACCCTGCCTAACAATGTCAGGCCAACAGGTATGTTGGGAATTCGCCATGTGGCTTTATTTGTAAAAGACCTTGAATTGGCTATTGATTTCTATACGCGCATTATGGGTATGAGAATCGAATGGCAGCCTGATGTGGATAATGTGTATTTAACCAATGATGGCGATGTGTTTGCCTTGCATCGCGTGGACTATGTGCCACAGGCGCAGCAGCGGCTTGACCATATTGGCTTTGTGCTACAAACAGCAGAAGATGTAGACAACTGGCATGCGTATTTTGTACGCAGCGGGGTAAAAATCACCGAAGCGCCAAAAACACATCGCGATGGTGCACGTGGGTTTTACTGCCTGGATTCGGTGGGGCATTTATTAGAGCTGATTTACCACCCGCCGATATCTGGCAGCAGGTAAATATGCGTTGAGGTCACTGCGGTACGATTTTTACATCCAGGGGCTCTTCATTTTCCAGCACGCTGAGTAGTCTATCCACATTAGGATGTTTGCCAGGACAGTTTTCGGCATCTTCAGTGTGTTCTGCAAACAAGGCCAAACCCTCAACAGCAGCATCAAGCGTAATGGCGCCAAACATTTTGTATAAATGATTAAACACTTTGAGTGAGCCTTGGCTGCCTGGCTTGTTTTCAATCACCCCGGCCGGCTTGCCATTTCCAAAGAACAATTCAATTCTTTTAACGTCGTCGACGCTATCTAATGTTTGTAACACATCACTAAATTTTTGCATTTCAATTATCCTATAGTTGCTCGTTTGATGATGTCGTTTTAAATGTAATGAGCGGTTGAAGTCATTATTTTTGAAGCGATTTTCATGCCAGCTTTGATTGGTTCTGGTAATTCGCTTGCGCCCAACTCTTTTGCTTCTTGCGCATGTGCTGCCTCGTCTTGCTGCATTTGGCTAATAATGGTGCGGGTTTTAGTATCGGTTTCACTAAGTTTATTTAAATGGCTTTGCAAGTGGTTGGATACTTGTCGTTCGGTTTCTGCTAAAAATCCTAGATTCCACTTATCATCAAGCGCCCCAGCTACCGCCCCTAGCGTAAAGCTGCCAACATACCATACAGGGTTCAGCCAGCTTTTGCGGCCACCTAGCTCATTGATGCGCCCTTCACACCAGGCTAGATGATCGGTTTCTTCATCGGCCGCCTGCTGCAGGCTTTGTGCGATTTGCGGATTGCGCGATGTTAACGCTTGGCCGCTGTATAAGGCTTGTGCGCACACTTCACCAACATGATTGATGCGCATCAAAGCAACCGTCTGCTTTTTTTCAGATTCCGTTAACGGTGATTCTTCAATATGCGCATCAGGCCGCAATCTGCCCGCATTGGCCTGCGCAAAAACGGTATGCAAGCCTTTATCAAACGTTGTAATTAGTTTATCAATGAACATATATCATCCTAATCAATTGAACCAGTATAACCCAATTGTGTGGCAATAATTGTCACAGGATGCACTACTTTTAGCGACTTATTTTGTGCACGCAAGCCCGCAGCGATATGCAGAGCGCAGCCTATATTGCTAGTGGCAAGTAGAACGGCCTTGGTTTTATCGATGGCGGATAGTTTGTCCTTTAATAATGCATCTGCCATAGCGGCTTGGGTCAGCATATAGGCACCGGCACCACCGCAGCATTGCGCATTGCCAGTCAAATTGTACACCTTGGCAGAAGGAATTTTTTTAAGCAATGCCAGCACATCGGCATGCGATTTTTGAACGTTTCTTAAAGTGCATGGCTCATGCAATGCAACTTCATCGGCAAGTGGCTGCAATATAATATCTTGCCAGTCGCATTGCATTAAAAAAGCGCTGATATCTTTTACCGTTAAATCGGCGTAATCGTGCAAGCCAGCCCCGCAGCCACTTGCCACGGTAATGACGGGGTTTGCTTTGCTAAAGGCGGCGTCATTTTTAGTGATGTAGTCTTTTGCAAGGCTGCTATTGCCTTGTTGCCTTGCCAGCCCGCCGCAACAGGTTTGTGCTTTAGGGATATGCACATCGTAACCCAGTCGGTTCAGTACAAATACGCTGGCACGCAAAGTGTCTGTATCGAAAGTATTGCTGATACAGCCTAAAAATAAACTGACATCGCCTTTTTTATGATGCTTTGTGCGGTATAGCTC
>JAZKEN010000034.1:0-3454 GCA_040387035.1 Pseudomonadota bacterium
CAAATACCTGGCGCGGCTTGTCTTCACCGATATCCAAACTCAGCTTTAATAATTTTTCCGCGCCTTCTACATGTTCCGCATTGACGATTGTTGCGATACGCAAATCCACTTTGGTGAAGTCATCGATACTGATATATTCGGCTTCCGGTAAGGCATTTGAAACTGGCGCAACTTTAGCCACAGCAGGTGCAGTCGTTTGTGCTGTTGCAGTCAAGTTTTCTTTATTCGCTTCTGTCATGGCTTCGATCAGTTTAGGGTCAATACGGGTTATCAAATGGTTATACTCGTTGATCGCATGCTCTGAGTTTAAGCTGGTATCAACGCTTGCCCAGCTAAGCGGCTGGACATTTAAAAACTGTTCGATTTCCGAAGCCAATTGAGGCAATACCGGTTTCAGGTAAAGTGTCAACAACCTGAACATCTCAAGTGCATCTGAGCATACTTGCTGTAACGCAAGGTCTTGACCTTCTTGTTTCGCCATCACCCAAGGCGCACGTTCTGCCACGAAGCCATTGGCGATATCACTTAAACGCATGATTTCGCGCAATGCACGTCCATATTCGCGTGCCGTATAGGCATCTGCAATCGTTTGTGCCGCCGCTTTCAGCTCCGCTATCACTGCGTTATCACCGCATGGGCTTAATTTGCCAGCAAAACGTTTGTTGATAAAACCAGCGGTACGGCTGGCGATATTGATATATTTGCCCACCAGGTCACTGTTCACGCGTGCCACAAAATCGTCCAGGCTAAGGTCGATATCTTCCATGGTGCTGTTGAGTTTTGCGGCATAGTAGTAACGTAAATATTCTGGATTTTTAATATGTTCCAGGTAGCTGCGCGCCGTGATAAAAGTACCGCGCGATTTGCTCATTTTTTCGCCATTGACGGTTAGAAAGCCATGGGCAAATATCTGGGTAGGCGTACGATAGCCGCTGAATTCGAGCGTCGCCGGCCAGAATAAGGCATGGAAATACAGGATATCTTTACCAATAAAATGGTAAAGCTCTGTGCTGGAATCCTTATTCCAGTATTCGTCAAAATCCAGGCCTTTGTCTGCACATAGCTTTTTAAAACTAGCCATGTAGCCAATCGGCGCATCTAGCCACACATAAAAATATTTGCCTGGCGCATCAGGTATTTCAAAACCAAAGTAAGGCGCATCGCGCGAAATATCCCAGTCATTCAAGCCGTTCTCAAACCACTCCCCCATTTTATTGGCGGCTTCACCTTGCAGCGTGCCTGACCGTGTCCAGTCTTTTAAAAATGCTTCGCATTCTGAAAGTTTGAAAAAGTAGTGTTCCGTTTCTTTACGCACAGGTGCGGCGCCAGAAACCGCTGAATAGGCATTGATCAACTCAGTCGGGTTATAGGTTGCGCCACACACTTCACAGTTATCGCCGTATTGGTCTTTGGCATGGCATTTGGGGCATTCGCCTTTAATAAAGCGGTCAGGCAAGAACATGTTCTTAACCGGGTCATAAAACTGCTCAATCGTTTTAGTCGCAATCTTGCCGTTGGCTTTTAATTTACGGTAAATCGTTTGTGACAGCTCTTTGTTTTCTGGCGCGTTGGTTGAATAATAATTATCAAATTCGACCAGGAATTCTTTAAAGTCTGCGCTGTGCTCTTTGTGCACATTGTCAATCAAGGCCTCAGGCGTAATGCCCTCTTTTTCCGCGCGCAGCATAATCGGCGTACCGTGCGTGTCATCTGCACACACATAATGTACGGTATGACCCTGCATTTTTTGAAAGCGCACCCAAATATCGGTTTGAATATATTCCACCAGATGGCCAAGATGAATGCTGCCATTGGCGTATGGTAAGGCGGAGGTAACCAGGATTTTGCGTGCCATAAAATGCTTTAATTTGAGGTAAAACGCTATTTTAGCAAATTAAGCAGGCTTTCGCTTTAAGCATTCGCGCCTAAAACATGCGCTTGCGCTAAAATAGTATTTTTAAGATCAAGTAAAATTAACAATCATGGCAACCACTGAATCAGATATCCAAAACGCATTAAAAACCTTAGTCGACCCCAATACCGGCAAAGATTTTATCACCAGTAAATCGGCCAAGAATATTCAAATCAATGGCGATAAAATTAGCCTGGATATCGTACTGGGCTACCCGGCAAAAAGTGTGATGGCAAATGTGCAAGCCTTGGTGGCGGAGCATTTAAAATTCCTGCCAGGCGTTAGCGAAGTGGCTGTAAATATCGGTAGCCGCATCGTTGCGCACAAGGTGCAGCAAGGCGTGAATCTATTGCCGAACGTCAAGAATATTATCGCAGTGGCTTCTGGTAAAGGCGGCGTCGGTAAATCCACCACCTCAGTCAACCTGGCATTGGCGTTAGCGGCAGAAGGCGCAACAGTTGGCTTATTGGATGCGGATATCTATGGTCCCAGCCAGCCGCAAATGCTGGGTATTGGCGGTCGCCCGGAAAGCACCGATGGTAAAAGCATGGAGCCTATGCTGGCGCATGGCATTCAAGCCATGAGTATCGGATTTTTAGTCGATACCGATACGCCTATGGTGTGGCGCGGCCCAATGGTGACCGGCGCTTTGGAGCAACTATTACGTGACACTAAATGGAATGATCTGGACTACCTGGTGATTGATTTACCTCCTGGTACCGGCGATATTCAACTCACATTAGCGCAAAAAATCCCGGTCACTGGGGCCATCATTGTCACTACGCCTCAAGATATCGCCCTGCTAGATGCAAGGCGCGGTTTGAAAATGTTTGAGAAAGTGAATATACCGATTCTTGGCCTCGTAGAAAATATGAGCACGCATATTTGCAGCAATTGCGGCCATGAAGAACATATATTCGGCGCGGGTGGCGGCGCTAAAATGTGTGCGGATTATAACGTCGATTTATTGGGCAGCTTGCCCCTCGATATCAGCATCCGTGAACAAGCCGATAGCGGCAAACCTACTGTGATCGCACAGCCTGATTCTGCTATTGCCAATATTTATAAAGAGATTGCCCGTAAGGCCGCGATTAAAATCGCCAATGCCAGCCTGGATCACAGCAGCAAGTTTCCTAATATTGTGATTCAAAACACTTAAACTTTTGAATTTATCTCAACTACCGCATGATTTGCCAGTGCCTGTAGATGATGGCGCTGCAAATCATTTGGCTGGGCTTTTATTACCTGATATTGAACTTGATGCGACCAATGGCAAGCCTGTTCTATTAAGCATGTTGAAAGGCAGGCATGTCATTTATATCTATCCCATGACCGGGCAACCCGATATCGCATTGCCAGATGGCTGGGATAGTATTCCCGGCGCGCGCGGATGCACACCGCAATCTTGCAGCTTTAGGGACCATGCTGATGAATTGGCAAGATTAAATACCAAGGTATTTGGATTGAGCTCGCAAACAACTGAATATCAATCAGAAGTCAAAAATCGCCTGCACTTACCGTTTGATTTATTAAGCGATGCCT
>JAZKEN010000034.1:3554-4803 GCA_040387035.1 Pseudomonadota bacterium
CAATCAGAAGTCAAAAATCGCCTGCACTTACCGTTTGATTTATTAAGCGATGCCTCATTCATATTAAAGCAATCACTTGGATTGCCTACTTTTTATGCAGGCAATCTTGAATTGTACAAGCGCTTAACAATGATTGTAGAGAATAACCGTATCATCAAGACTTTTTACCCGGTATTTCCACCGGATAAAAATGTGGATGATGTGATTGAATGGTTAAAAAACAGCGCTAATTAAGTTTCACGCCAAAGCTATATACATCCACGCCATTTTCCGGCGCAATCAGCGTGGCAGGAATTTTTACACCTTCACGCCAATTGTCTACTGCTTCTTGCTTGCCTGCACCTGTCACTAAAAACAGCACTTCATGCGTATTATTCAAGCGATTCTGCGACATGGTCACACGGTCCGCTGGCGGTTTTGGTGCGTCAAACACAGGTACAACGTCTGCGCTATTATCCACGGCTTGATTCGGGAAAAGGCTGGCGGTATGCCCATCTTCACCCAAGCCCAGGATCACCAGGTCAAACGCACGCACGCCATTCAGTGTTTTTGCATAGGCTTTTGCGCCTTCTACATTACCCAGCTCTGTCGGGATATCGTGAATCTGGTTTTGTGGAATCGCCACATGGTTTAGCCACACATCGCGCGCCATTTTGCTATTGCGCTCTACATGGTCTACAGGAAGGCAACGGTCGTCGTTATGGTATACATGCCAATTGGCCCAATCGGCCTGTTGCTGGCTTAATAATTGATACACGCTTTTTGGCGTGCTGCCACCTGCCAATACCACTAAAAAACTGCCATGCTTGGCGATGGCTTCATTTGCAGCGGCCAAGATGCGGCTTACTGAAGCCTGATTGATTTCATCTTGCGAGTTAAAGGTGTGCCAACGTGTATTGCTAAGTGAAATGTTTTGCGTCATAAAAACCTAATGGAAACTTTAAAAAAATAAAAAAGCAGGTTTTAAACTCTCTGCTTTTAAAAATCGGTACTTATATTCTAGTTATGTATATGTATTTTGATTAGCAGTGCTACATTTGAGAACTGCTAGTGCATTTGCTATAATTATACTTAACTCAATTAGATAATTCTTCAAGAATTATTATTTTTTGTTTTCACCACATCCACAAGATGGGTGCTTTTTATTATCCTCACACCATAGGAAAAACAGCATGAAATTAGCAATGATCGGCTTAGGCAAAATGGGCGGCAATATGGCTGCGCGTTTATTACGTCACAAAATTGAAGT
>JAZKEN010000035.1:0-5639 GCA_040387035.1 Pseudomonadota bacterium
CTGGGGGGCATGGGGTCGCAAGTTCGAATCTTGCTGTCCCGACCAATAATCTTCAAAAAAGCGCAAGCGATTGTGCTTTTTTTTCATTTATAATCTTTATTAATCAATAAGGGTTTAATAATGCATATTCAAACTGTCCCAACACAGGCTTTCTTAGATCAAAAACCGGGTACATCCGGCTTACGTAAAAAAGTGAAGCTCTTTCAGCAGCCACACTATCTTGAAAATTTCGTACAAAGTATTTTTGACACATTGACGATTGAAGCAGGAGCGACCTTAACCGTGGGTGGCGATGGGCGTTATTACAATAAAACAGCGATTCAAACCATCATTAAAATGGCCGCCGCAAATGGTTTTGCCAAGGTGCTGGTCGGACAGGACGGTATTTTGTCGACCCCTGCTGCATCACATGTGATCCGGCATTACCAAACCTATGGCGGCATTATTTTATCAGCCAGCCATAACCCTGCAGGCCCTACAGAAGATTTTGGTATCAAGTACAACACGGCCAATGGCGGGCCGGCGCCAGAGAAAATCACAGAAGCGATTTTTGCAAAAAGCAAAACGATTACCCAATACAAAATAGCCGATTTTGCGGATATTGATTTAAATACGATTGGTGAAACACAGTTAGATGGCTTTAGCGTGCAGGTGATCAATGCGGTAAGCGATTATGCTGACTTGATGGCGCAACTATTTGATTTTTCGGCAATTAAAGCCTTATTGCAATCCGGATTCAGCCTGAAGTTTGATGCCATGCATGCAGTGACAGGGCCTTATGCCAAAGAAATCCTGGTCAATCGCCTAGGTGCGCCAGCAGCCAGTTTGATGAATTGCGACGTTTCTGAAACCTTTGGCGGCGGCCACCCTGACCCTAACCTGACTTATGCACATGAGCTGGTAGATGTGCTGTACGCTAATACGGCACCAGATTTTGGCGCAGCATCGGATGGCGATGGCGACCGCAATATGATTCTGGGCAAAGCATTTTTTGTGACACCATCCGACAGCCTGGCGATTATTGCCGCCAATGCGCAATTGATCCCTGCTTATAAACAGGGCCTGGCAGGGGTTGCGCGCTCTATGCCAACCAGCGGCGCGGTGGATAGGGTGGCGGCCAAATTGAATATTCCTTGCTATGAAACACCAACGGGCTGGAAGTTCTTTGGCAACCTGATGGATGCGGGCAAAGTGACTTTGTGTGGGGAAGAAAGCTTTGGTACAGGCAGTAATCATGTGCGTGAAAAAGACGGTTTATGGGCTGTGCTGTGCTGGCTGAATATCATTGCCGCCAAGACCAAAGTGATTGGTAAACACCAAAGCGTGGAAACAATCGTTAAAGCCCATTGGGCGGAGTATGGCCGCAATGTCTATTCACGGCATGATTATGAAGCGATTCCTACAGAGCATGCCAACGGCTTGATGGCGCATATCAAGTCACAGTTTTTGACCTTGCCTAACCAGGTTTTTGGCCGCTACACGGTCAACACTTGTGATGACTTTAGCTATACCGACCCTATTGATGGCTCTGTCAGCACAGGGCAGGGTGTGCGTATCTTGTTTAAATGTGGTTCGCGCATTGTGTTCAGGTTATCTGGCACGGGAACAGAAGGTGCGACCTTGCGTATCTATTTAGAAGCGTATGAGCCGGATATTGCCAACCATCATTTAGATGCGCAAGACGCGCTGGGCGAGATGATTCAAATCGCCTCCAGCATTTCACAATTAAGGCAACGCTCCGGGCGCGAAGCACCAACGGTGATTACTTAGGCTTGGTTATTTGGGTTAAATTACTAGGAATTAATTACCGTTGTTTAATTACTGCGATTTAATTACTTAGATTCAAAAAGCCAGCAACTGCTGGCTTTTTGATTGGTGAAAACGCGAACCGAATCAGTTTTTAATGGCTATTATTAATTGCCGCCTACAATCTTGGCCACCCATTCTTGAGCATCGATTTGACCATCGGCAGATTTATCTTGTAAACCAAACACATTTTTGTGGTGGGCTAAAAACTCGTCACGTGTAACCAGGTGGTCTTTATCGGTGTCTATTACTTTCATCATTTTTAATGAACGTAACTCACGCGCATAGCCGCCAGTGGTTAAATCCAGCTTGGAGTTTTTGCTTGGGCCAGCCCACTCTTTTGCATCCAGTGAGTCATCTGTGTCTTTATTCAATGCATCAAACACGCTATTGTAATAAGTATCCGCTTCAGCCGTAGTCACCATGTGATTGCCATCGGCATCCAGCATTTTC
The DNA here is from genome assembly GCA_040387035.1 of Pseudomonadota bacterium. Lineage (GTDB taxonomy): Bacteria > Pseudomonadota > Gammaproteobacteria > Burkholderiales > Methylophilaceae > Methylotenera_A. The sequence goes on from JAZKEN010000035.1 coordinate 2,260, forward strand.
ATCATCTCCAGTTTTTGTAGTTGACGCGCATAACCGCCGGTACCTACCATGGGATCTGCTGCAAAAACATTGGCCGAAACTGACAGCATCAAGCCTGCTGCAAGCGCTAGTTTTGTAAATTGTGAAGTCATTTTGAATCTCCTCAAATTAGTTGGTATTTGTGAGCACGGGTTTTTTTAGCTCACAAGCATTAGTCACCAAATATTCGGAATGACTTACAAATTTTTTAGAGATATTTAAATAAACTAAATAAGATCAGTCACTTAATCTTATTCAACTTGCTTGATGGTCATTTGGTTTTTAAACAAGCGCACATCCATGCGGCCCAAGTAACTCATGCCCAGTAGCACGTCGCCGCCCAAGCCTGGCGCTATCATGGCAGAGACATTTTTTGCTTCAACACCGCCTACTTTGACCGATTCCAAGCGCACCATATAACCAACACTGTCGCCATTGGCGGTGTTGGTGCGCACGGCTGCCACGCTTTTGAGCTGCAATCTATCCGCAACGGATTGCGATATGGCCACACCAGTCGCACCCGTATCAACCAACACGCTGACTTTTTGATTATTGATCAGCGCTTCGGCACGGTAATGACCATCCAGGCCGCGTTGCAGTACCACTTCATTCGCATTGTCGCCCAATCGCCACATTTTATTGGGGTTCTGGATATTATCGATTAAATAATAAATGCCTGCGGCTAAGGCTAACCAGACGATGGTGAAAAGAATAGAGTTGCGTGACATCAATTCGACTTGCGGTTAAAACGGCAAAGCGACATGTGGCGCCGTGCCCCAGATAACTTCCCTAAATTGTGCTTGAATCCGCTTCAAGGCCTCCTCAGAATCCGCTTCAAAGCGTAGCACAATCACAGGTGTGGTGTTGGATGGACGCATCAAGCCAAAGCCATCAGGGTATTCCACACGAAGGCCGTCTATGGTAATCACATCAACCGCGCCTTCAAAATTGGCAGATTGCTGCAAAGCGGCAATCAAGGCATGTGGCTCGCCTTCTTGCATATGAATATGCTGCTCTGGCGTGCTGACACTATCTGGCAGGCTATTTAAAATTTCAGATGGGTTGGCAAATTGGCTGAGAATTTCCAGCATGCGCGCGCCGGCATACAAGCCATCATCAAAGCCATACCAGCGTTTTTTGCCATTGATATCGGCATCGTTAAAGAATACATGGCCGCTCATTTCGCCTGCCAATGCGGCATTGGTTTCCTTGATTTTCGCTTTGACCAGTGAATGACCGGTTTTCCACATAATGGGGTTGCCGCCGTATTTGCGTATCCATGGGCTAAGGTTGCGGGTCGATTTCACATCGAAAATAATATTAGCGCCTTTGTTACGGCTTAATACGTCCTCTGCAAACAATAATAATTGCCGATCCGGATAGATAATCTGGCCATCTTTGGTGACAATGCCCAGCCTGTCGCCATCGCCGTCAAAAGCCAGGCCAATTTCGGCGCGGCTGGTTTGCAAGGCATTGGCCAGGTCAACCAGGTTTTCTGGTACGGATGGGTCTGGGTGATGGTTTGGAAAGTGGCCATCTACTTCACAAAATAGCTCATCCACGCGACAGCCGATGGCGTTATACAAAGTTTTTGCAAACGCACCGGCCACGCCATTACCGCAATCCACGGCAATCTGCATAGGCCGGGTCAGCTTGATATCGGCTTGGATGGTGGCGATATAGTCTTCTGCAATCGCATAGTTACGTTCAGTACCTTCACCGTAGGTAAAGTTTTTTTGTTCAATGCGTTGGCGCAAGCTCTGGATAGACTCATTGGATAGCGTTTCGTCAGCCAGCACCATTTTCAAGCCATTATAATCAGGCGGGTTATGGCTACCAGTGACCATTACGCCGCAATGGGTGTTGAGGTGATAGGCCGCAAAGTACACCATTGGTGTGGCTACCATGCCTAGATTCACCACGTTTACCCCGGCTTTACGGATACCGCTTGATAGCGCCTGTGCCAGCTCAGGACCTGACAATCGTCCGTCGTAGCCAATACAGATCTCGGTTTGTGCACGCTGTTTAGCTTCTGAGCCCAAAGCATGGCCAATCAGCTCAACGATTTCCGGCGTTAATGTTTTGCCCACAATGCCGCGGATATCATAGGCTTTGAAGATTTCTTTCGGCATGTCGATGTTGTTTGCTATTTGCATATTTAGGTGTCAATACATTGAGAAATGTTAAGGGGTCGTTTTTAGGCGATGAGTTTTCGGCTAGTGTGCTTCATCGATCCAAGCCAGTTGAATCGCTTCCAGGATTTTTTCGCCACAGTGTTCAGGGCCTTCTTCAAAACCATCCAGGGCCATAACCCATTGCATTAAATCGGTAAAACGAATGGTTTTGGGGTCAATTTGAGGAAACTTGTCTGCTAATTCTTCGGCAATTCGAAGCGTGTCTGTCCATTTCATTGCTAACTTTCAATCAATAAAATTGAATTATAACGCGCCTTATTAGACCAATAGGCAAATCATGCCTATTACAAGCTTAAAAAAAGCCCAGCACCTGTTTTAACAAGGGGCTGGGCTTAAGGGGAGCAACTCTGGAGATATAGCTCATAGTCATGTTAGCAATAGCCATGCCTATTATTTTAGTGAATAAAAACAGTAGCTTAATTGTTTTAATCAGTATTTTCTACGGCACTATTGGCTGTATTAAACCAATTATTACAACCAATTTAACCAGTATGTAAATAGAGCCCTATGCGAAGATGCGCATGCAAAGTTTAAGATGTATCAATGGCATGATAAAATAATGCCTTGTTTTGCACGCTTTACTTATGAGTGCCACTTATTTAATTAACAGAAAGCCTTAACTGTCATGTTTAGCCATTCCAATAAGCTTGCAATTGCCGACCCAGCACTTGCTACCATGATTGATGCAGAAGTCGTGCGTCAACATCAACATATCGAATTGATTGCCTCTGAAAACTACACCAGCCCAGCGGTGATGGAAGCGCAAGGGTCGCAATTAACCAATAAATATGCAGAAGGCTACCCTGGCAAACGTTTTTATGGCGGCTGTGAATATGTGGACCTTGTAGAGCAATTGGCGATTGACCGCTTAAAGGCTTTGTTCGGTGCCGAGTACGCCAATGTGCAGCCGCATTCCGGCTCCCAAGCAAACCAGGCCGTGTATTTCTCCATTCTTAAACCAGGCGATACCGTGATGGGTATGAACCTGGGCCACGGCGGCCATTTAACGCATGGTTCACCGGCCAATTTGTCCGGTAAGTTATTCAATATTGTGCCTTATGGTTTAAATGATAAAGAAGAAATCGATTACGATGAGATGGAGCGCATTGCGCTTGAATGCAAACCAAAACTATTGATTGGTGGCGCCAGTGCTTATGCACTGCGTTT
>JAZKEN010000036.1:0-7562 GCA_040387035.1 Pseudomonadota bacterium
GTTTTTCATCAACCAGTAAGCTTCGCAGATCAATTGCATATCGATGTATTCGATACCGTTGTGCACCATTTTTACATAGTGGCCAGCGCCATCCGGGCCGATATATTCGGCACATGAGAAGCCACCTTCAACTGGTTTACCAGGTGCGCCACCTTCTAACGGTTCGCCGGTTACCGCGTCTACTTTTGCAGCGATATCGCGCCAGATTGGCTCTAAACTAGACCATGCTTTACGTGTGCCTGATGGCATTAATGATGGGCCGAAACGTGCGCCTGTTTCACCACCTGAAACGCCGGAACCGATAAATTCGATGCCTTTGGCAACCAATTCTTTTTCGCGGCGGATGGTATCTGTCCATAATGAGTTGCCGCCATCAATGATAATGTCGCCTTGCTCTAAAAATGGCAATAGTGCATTAATCGTTACATCCGTTGCGCTGCCTGCTTTAACCAATAAAATGATTTTGCGTGGGCGTTTGATGCTTAGTACAAAAGAAGCCAGATCTGCATGACCCACTACATTTTCATGTGAAGGCTCATTTTTTTTGCATTCTTCTACAAAGTTCACCATTTTTTTAGGATCGCGGTTGTAAACAGCGATGGTGTAGCCGTGATCGGCAATATTCAGGGCTAGATTTTGGCCCATGACAGCTAGGCCAACTAGGCCAATATCAGCATTTTTTGTGGTCATATCATTCTCAAAAATTAATTAAATGGGTAATTTAAACTCGGAATTCATTGAATAAAGTGTCTGCGCGAGCGAATTACAGCGTTGCGCGGTACTCATAACCTCACCGTACTTAATGTACTGTCTCGGTTCCTGCGTTCCGTGCGCCTTGTACTTCATCTCGCTCAACGACTTATTCCATGAATCCCTAAAAAGAAACGTGCAGCTTGTGGCTACCATCTCCAGTACGGCTCTTTAAATGACTACAGCTCCGTTGCTGCAGCTTACAACATTGATATACATTACTTTTTTTGTAAAACTTTACTACAAAAACTTTAGCGCCTCGTTGCGCCAAATTTCTAAAACATGTCCAAACTTCTATAGCGTATTACCAAACATCTGTATGGCCAATTGATAGCCAGTCATGGCCAATTGCGGGTCATAACGTTCACCTTCATCGCGCATAAACGCGTGCTGGCCATTGAATTCATGCCAAGTGAAAGTCAAGTTGGCTTCTGTTAATTTCTGGTTCACCAATACACGCCCGGCAGTCGGGATATGGCTATCATGCTTGCCCCAAATCATCATCAACTCACCCTTGATATCGGCCAGTCTTTCCATGCTGTGCTGGTTGGGTTTATTAGGGATGATATTGGTATGCAGGTCGGTGGCATAGAAGCAGGCGGTGGCTTTTACTTCCGGCTGCAAAGCGGCACGGAACGCTAAATGACCGCCGATACAGAAACCCATTGCGCCCAGGTTACCGTTATACCAGTCTTGTGTGCCTAAGTATTCAATCATGGCGCGGTTATCGGTGTCATAGCCTTGCACGTCTTTGGCGGCTTTGTCCGCATTGCCTTTATCACGGCCGGCATCGTCATAACCCAAAACAGTGCCGATTGGATTCAGCTCATGGAACACTTCCGGCACCAATACCGCGTAGCCCTGGCCTGCCATAAAACGTGCAGCACGTTCAATCGGGCCTGTTTGCTGGAATATTTCGGAATAGAATAAAATAGCAGCGACCGGCTTGCTATGGATAGGCCTGTGCACATAGGTGCGCATCACGCCGGTTGCGGTGTTTAAATCAACAATATGCGTTTGAATTTGCATTATTTTATTCCGAAGCTAAGATTTTCTAAAACGGGTATTTTACAGGGCTTTATAGTCCTTTTCACGCACAATTTAGCTTAAAAGTGTAATTAAGTTTAATGTTCAAGAATTATTTTTTTAAGTCATTGTCTCTTCTCTAAACAAAACAAATAAATCATTTACAAGCAATCATTTAACAGAAAGTCACTTTATGCGCGCAATTACCGCTACTTTAGGGCTGATTTTTGCCCAACTTTCATTGGCAGAACCGGATCCTGAATTAGCGTATCGATTAAAAGCGTCGGTGGCTAAAGTGCATGTGATCACCAAAACTGGCGGGCATGGCGTCGGCACTGGCGTGGTGATCGGCAAGGATTTGGTGGCGACCAATTGCCATGTGTTAGCCAACGCAGGTGGCGTTAAAATCACCAAATTCGGCGATAGTTTTGCCCCCGTCAGCATCAGGGCAGATTGGAAACATGATTTATGTATCCTACGCTTTCAATATCTTGAATTGGCACCCGTGGAATTAGGCGACTCTGAAAGCTTGAAATATGAGCAAGCCATATTTTCGATCGGCTTTCCCGGTGGGCCGCCAAAACCACAAACCACGCATGGCAAGATTAAAGCGTTGTACCCATTGGATGACAGCCAGATCGTGCGCACGGATGCGTCATTTGTAATGGGTGCCAGCGGCAGCCCGGTATTTGATAATAAAGGCAGGTTAATTGCCATCAGCACCTTTAAAAGCCCTGGCCGCGGTGCTTATTTTTACAATGTGCCTGTTAAATGGGTAAAAGCGCTAATGGCCGCGCCTGAATCTACCGAAACCACCTCCATGCAATCATCACAATCGCCTTTTTGGGATGCATTAGATGAAAACCGCCCCTATTTTATGCGCGTGGTATTGCCTTACCAAAACGAAAAATGGGATGAGTTGAATACGGTTGCGCAAGCCTGGGTAAAAGCCGAACCCAATAGCGCAGAAGCACAATATTATTGCGGTATTGCGCAAGATAAACTGGGGCAGCACCAGCCGGCGAAGCAAGCCTTCTCAAAGGCATTGGCTTTGCACCCGCAACATCCGGCCACTTTGTTTGCATTGGGCTTGATAGCCAAGCGCGAAGATAATCAAGCGGAGCTGGATCGCCTAAAACTGGCGATGAAAGAAGTGGATAACGATGTGCTGACAGAATTTAATGAGGCGCTGAATCCCGGCAGCCTTAGCCCACAACAATAAGCCTAGCTAGCATATGCAAAACACTACGCGTCTATTTCTAATATTTGTAGCCTTTTTTACCTGTGGCGCTGGACAAGCGCAGGATAGCGGAGTTTTTCCCGCTTCCAGTACCATCAGCGGCCCTAGCGATGCTTTTTTATACCAGCTCAAAGAGTCATTGGTCAAAGTCAGCAGCACCGTCAAAAACGGGGGTCATGGCTATGGTACGGGCGTGGCCATTTCCAAAGACCATGTTGTCACCAATTGCCATGTACTGCAGGATTCTAATGGCATGAGTATCAGTAAATGGGGTGTCGCTTTTGCGCCTGTTGCCATGATTGCCGACTGGCAACACGATATTTGTATCATGCGTTTTGAGTGGGCGGATTTAAAGCCTGTGCCATTGGGCGATTCTGAAACCCTGCAGTATGAGCAGCCGATTATTTCTATTTCCATGCCGGGTGACTCGCCTGCGCCTTATGTGACATTAGGCAAGATCAAAGCCTTGTACCCCTTTGACGGCGCCAGCGTGATGCGCGCTTCTGCCGCTTTTGCCATTGGCGCTAGCGGTAGCCCGGTGTTTGATTACGATGGAAAACTGATTGCGATCAGCACGCTGAAAAGCCCCGGCCAAAAAGCCTATTTTTACAATATGCCGATTAAATGGGTCAAAGAACTGTTAACAAAACCGGAAATCCCGCTTTACCAAGCATCAGCCAGCCCATTTTGGGATGCGCCTGATGAAGCAAGGCCGTTTTTTATGCGGGTAGTATTGCCGTATCAAAACGGGCATTGGGCGGAACTAAAAACCGTGGCTGAAGCCTGGCTAAAACAAGAGCCAAACAGCCTAGAAGCCAGGTATTACCTGGCTACAGCAGAAGAAAACCTGGGCGATACCAATGCGGCCAAGCAATATTACCAACAAATATTACAACAACAGCCTAACCATCCTGCCACATTAATGGCGCTGGGATTAATGGCCAGCAAAGCGGGCAATCAAGCGGAAGTTGAAAAAACGCACCTGGCGCTTAAAGCCATTGATGCAGAGCTTGATGATGAATTTATTGAGGCATTAAAACAATAGCCTTGCGCAAAGAAACGACTATTTAGGCATGCACCAATTGGTTAAAGCCGCCACAAGCCATACGTTTGCAGTCAAAAATCTGATTGGTCATGTCCATCATGTCTTTGATGCGCGGGTCGGCAAATATCTCGGCATTTGCTTTATCCCTGGCTTGTTTGGAGGCATATATCACCCATGAAAATATAACCGTTTCATCCGGCTTTACATCAGCGAGCTGGGCAAATGACAGCGTGTCTCCTGTGCCCAAATCATCCGCCACGCATTCCCAGTAATCCAAAGCACCATGCTCTTTCCAAACAATGGCCGCTTTTTCAGCCATTAATCGATATTCATCAACACGCGCTGTTGGCACCGGAATCACAAATCCATCAATATAACGAGTCATTATAGGCTCCTTTTATATGAGAGTTTTTGTTGCATTTATTTTTTCATCAGTAGTCTGCCGCACGACCCGTTGAGTATCCTTGTGGCACGTCATTTTGCCACTCACCACAGTCGTTGCAGCGATGATCGTGCATGGTAGGACTTAAGGTGAGGTTAGTGCTGTTACAGAATTTACAGCTAACCGGATGAATAGGTGTCGTTTTATGGTGGGTCTCATGATGCTCGGTTGCCACCTTGCTACTACCTAAACCATATTTGTTGTCCATCGCTTTACTCCCAATTTTTGGCGTCGAAAAATGACTTGAGTGCTTATAAAGTTACTCGCTTTTTGTTCAAAAAACAAGGCTTGGGCAAACGAATCATTGTGGCTAATTATCCTGGGCGGCACGATTCAGGCGATCTGAAATGGCCAGCCATTCGGGCGCATTGGGCGGCTTTAACACCAGTAACTGCGCCACATTGAGCGCGTCCAAGCGATGCAGCGCCTCATACAGGTGCTCTGCCACGCAGGCCGCCTGTTGGGGCAGGTGTATGCAGCTAAAACCGCCCATACCTGAGGGAACAGCATCGTCTATGATTAGAGCGGCACAAGCATCAATGCTACTTTGCTGGTATTCCACCAATGCCGCATAGCTATCAAATAATTTTAACGGTGTTTTTGGTGAATAATGCAGCATATGCTGCCCTGGCGCCTTTGGCACGCTGACCGCACCGACTAAAGCAGGTTTCCCGGCAATCGCGGTAACTTGTGCTTCGGTGATCATGCCATGGCGCAACAATTGCCAATCGTCACCAGCCACGCTGACAATGGTCGATTCAATGCCTACCTGGCAGGCGCCGCCATCCAGCACGGCAATATCATCGCCCAAACCAGCTTGCACATGGGCCGCCGTGGTAGGGCTAAGTTGCGTGTATTTATTGGCAGAAGGGGCCGCTAGCGCCAAACCGCTTTGTTTCAGCAATTGCAAAGCCAGCGCATGGGCGGGCACGCGCAACGCCACAGTCGGCTCATTGGCCCTTACAATCGCAGAAACATTTTCTTTAGCGGCCAGCACCAGGGTAAAAGGGCCAGGCCAAAAGGCACTGGCCAGCTTTTGCGCCAGCGCTGAAAACTCCGCGGCCCAATCAGGCACTTGCGCCACATCGCCAATATGCACAATCAAGGGGTTATCGGCAGGGCGCTGTTTAATCGCATAAATCTGGCGCAAGGCCGATTCATTTGTCGCATCTGCAGCCAGGCCATAAACCGTTTCGGTAGGAATCGCCACTACCTCACCCACTTTAAGCTGGGCAATTGCCTGTTTTAAATTAACTTGCATAAGTTGACTTGCATGGCCATAAAATGACTTGAAGATTTGATTTAAAAGCTATTTTACTATTGATACGCTAAAATAAGATTTTTAACCCTTCAAAAAACTGAATAAACGAGTCCAACTTATGTCATCAATCATTGTAGAAAAAAATCCTGCCCAAAGCCGCCTGGAATCACTGAATGTCAATAAATGGGCAACCTGGCAAAAAGAAGTTTCTGTATTCCCATGGACTTTTCCTGAGCAAGAAATCGCCTATATCCTGGAAGGTGAATGCGTGATTACGCCTACTGGTGGCACACCGGTTACATTTGGTAAGGGCGATTTGGTGACTTTTCCCGCCGGGATGACAGCCAGCTGGGAGGTCAAGCAGCCTTTGCACAAACATTACAAACTGGATGGCAACGCGCTGACGCAATTATGGGCACGGCTCAAGCTTAAATTTAAATAAAGTAACAAAGATGTGCAGTTTTTGTACATCTGTATTGAAAAAGGAACATTTTTGGCGTTTTTAAGCTCCAACAATTACTGAAGTAAATGGCCAACTGCTTCGCAAGCCTTGTATTTAAAAGGTTTTAAAAATTTACACTTTATGCGTCCAGTTGGCATAACTTCTGCTTATCATCAAATGCAGTACTTCAAAGACAAGATGATAGAAAGGGGTTCTAAAATGTCCAGGCAAAAACGTAAAGAAAACGTGCTTCCTACTAAAATGAAAGACTTAGAGTTGCGCTCAGATGACTTTGCAGGCGATGAACTGGAAGAGTTCAGCGAAACAGGCATTGAAGTGAGCTTGAAATTTAAAGGCCAGGAAGTAGAAGAGAATTATGGTGGCTTCGATGGATATGCACTGGGTATTTAGTGCGTTGTTTATCGTATTGCAGATTCAACTGACAAGGCACCTGTTGTCTTTAACCCGCTTTGCGGAGCGTTAAATTAAACCTGTGCTTGTTCAGATGGCCATCTAACCTAGCATCCATCATGCTATGTGGGTGAGCTTTTACTGGCGAAATGCCATGAAAATTTAAGCGCGCCTTACCACCCCACACCACTACATCACCATGCGCCAATGGCACCTTAAGCGGCTTATCGCTACGCAGTGAACCACCAAATAAAAATACCGCAGGCAAGCCCAAAGAGATACTGACGATAGGTTGATTAAAGTCCGTTTCGTTCTTATCCTGATGTAGCCCCATACTAGCACCCACTTTGTATTGGTTAATCAAGCATGCATCCGGCTCAAAATGTTCATAGCCAACGGTTTTTGCAGCTTGCTGCGCCAACAGTTTAAAAGCAGCTGGCATGGCAGGCCAAGGCTTACCGCTCAATGGGTCTTGTATTGTATAACGGTAACCTTTTGTATCGGTCACCCAACCTAAATCCCCACAATTGCTCATGGCGACTGACATCTTAAAACCGCCAGGTGTAACTGAATTACGCAATGGTGCAAGCTCAACCACTTGCGCTAAACCAGCCAGTATTGCTGCGTCATGCTGGAGCGCAAAACCTTTTAATAGATAGGTATCTTCAACAAGCGCTTGCACACTTGGCTGCTGATCGGCAAACAGGTCCGTCATTTTTTGGATTCCATATCCAATAAGGCACGTTTGCGCTGTACGCCCCAGCGATAACCTGATATTGCACCGTCGTTACGCACCACGCGATGGCATGGAATGGCGACTGCCAAAGTATTGGCTGCGCACGCGCCGGCCACAGCCCGCACCGCTTTGGGTGAGCCTATCATCTGGGCAATATCGCTGTAGCTGGCCGTTAAACCGGCCGGAATTTGCTGCAATGCCTGCCATAC
>JAZKEN010000036.1:7662-13120 GCA_040387035.1 Pseudomonadota bacterium
TATCGCTGTAGCTGGCCGTTAAACCGGCCGGAATTTGCTGCAATGCCTGCCATACGCGTTGCTGGAAAGCCGTGCCTTGAATATCCAAAGGCAAATGCTTGATAAAGTCAGAGCTTGAAGATGGTGCCTCAATAAATCCGACCACTTGAGCCACTAAAGTTTCATAATCATTGTCTGCGCCTATCAATTCTGCGCGTGGGAAAGCATCTTGTAAGTCCATTACCAATTTGTCAGCATCATCACCCAAAAATATTGCACATACGCCCAGCGCACTGCTGGCAACTAAAATTGCGCCTAAAGAACATTCACCGATTGCAAATCTAATCGTGGCATTAGAACCGCCTGCTTTGTAATTGGAGGGCGTCATGCCAAGGATTTGGGTGGATTTTTCATAGAAACGACTATTGGACTGGTAACCTGCTGCAAAAATTGCATCGGTGACCTTGGAATTTTTAGTCAATTCATTGCGTATTTTATTGGCACGGTGCGCTGCTGAATAAGCTTTTGGCGTTAACCCGGTGATTGACTTAAATATGCGCTGAAAATGATAGATGCTTAAGCCAGCTTGTTTTGCCAAAGTTTCAAGCTTGACACTTTCATCCGCGCTTTCAATCAAGCGACAACTCTCTGCGATTAACCCGGCATGGATTTGCGCTAAATCCGGCTGGCCAGGTTTACAACGCTTGCAAGCGCGGAAACCGGCCAATTCTGCTTCTGCACAAGAGGCATAAAAAGCCACATGCTCCGGGCGTGGCTGACGTGCCCCGCAGGATGGCTTGCAATACACGCCCGTCGTGCTGACAGCATAATAAAATAAGCCATCCGCACACACATCACGCGCCTGTACCTGCTGCCAGCGTGCGTCGTGCTGTATCGCGTTGGCCTGAATATTTTTAGCTGATTGGTTCATCTTTGTTCACTCAATATACACAGATGCCAAGACTTTACCAACGCTGGCAGCGGGCTGCACTCCGACTCTTGCGATTGAATTCGCGGAATCGCAAGATGCATTTATGTTTATAATAAAAGTATGCAAAATGATTTTCAAACCGCCACTGACTTTTTAACCAATATAGATAAAGACTGGGCGAACTTGATCGCGACTGCTGGAAGCTGCACTTTTGAGTCCAAGCCAGAACGCGAACCTTACCAGGCACTTGTGCGCGCTGTGGCTTATCAACAGTTACATGGCAAAGCCGGCGATGCGATTCTGAAGCGCTTATTGAATACTTACGATAATGTCTTTCCGACGCCGGATCAATTATTGGCAACGGAATTTGACACGTTGCGTGCTTGTGGCTTTTCCGGCCGAAAAATTGAAACGATTAAGGGCGTCGCAGAAGGCGCATTAAGTGGCTTGGTGCCTACTCGACATTCAGCAGAGCAGATGGCGGATGAAGAATTGATTAAGCGTTTGGTTGCACTAAAAGGCATCGGCCGATGGACAGTGGAAATGCTGTTGATTTTTACAATGGAACGCCGAGATATATTGCCTGCAGATGATTTTGGTGTGGTTGAAGGCTATAGGCGGCTCAAGAACTTAGAAAAAGCGCCCAATCGTAAGCAGATTGCCGAAATCGGCAAGGCATGGAGCCCATACAGAACCATTGCCAGCTGGTATTTATGGCGTGTACCTAAAGCGGTATTGCTTAAATAAACATCATGCGGGTTAATTAAAAAAAGCGGGCATGACTATTTGTCATCACCCGCTTAATGTTTTGGCTGCTAAAAAGGTTTAAGCTGCTTTCTTTTTATGCACTTTCTTTTTGCTTTCCGGTTCTTGCATCAACACAGTATCCAGCACGTAGATCATCCCGTTATCGGCTTTGATATCATTGCCGCCAACCGTAGGTACGCCGTCTACTTTTACGCCAGCCGATACGTCTAACGTTAATTCGTGGCCTTCAATCGATTTTACTTTACCGGCTTGTACATCTTCAGCCGTAATTTTATGTGCTACAACGTGTGCCGTTAGCAGCTTGGTTAGCGCCGCTTTGTCTTTTAACAAAGCATCCAGTTTGTCTTTTGGTAATTTAGCAAATGCGGCATCGCTAGGCGCGAATACTGTAAACGGTCCGTCGCCTTTTAATGTATCGGTTAAGCCAGCCGCTTGGATCGCTGTGATCAATGTTTTTAGTGAGCCATCTGCCGCTGCGGAATCAATAATGTCGTCTGCAAAAGCTACGTTTGATACAGACAATGCTAATAATGATGCCAGTAATACTTTTTTCATAACATTCCTTAAAATTGATGTGTACTATTTTGAATACCAGCGAATGCGCTGATACCGCCTTACAAAAGCTGCGAAAGCTTACACAAATTATTTAGCGGTGCCTACTAAATTGTGCCAGATTGCGAAACCAGCTTGTATTGACGCAAGCACTGAGCATTTCGTTGACAGTTAAATTAAAGCGGAAAGTTAATTGTTATAAAGCTGACAGCGCTAAGGTTAGTGCGCCTAATCTATATCGGCAGAATCGCACTAGGTCAACGACGACTCATCGGCATGAATTACTTGTTCATGAGCAACATCATGCTTACTGCCTTATTCACTGCACTAACCTGCCAACTCTACCATGCACCGCTTGCCAATACCAGCAGGCTTGCCTACTACAAAATTTAATCACTTTTTGCGTCGTTTATTTGAAAAAATAAACGCATTCGCCATTAAAATAGCGCTATATGCAGCAATTATTCATTTCACAAAACTTCGCCTTCAGTAAATTACTCGCTTTCCGCATCCAGATCGTACTGGCTTACCAAATCATGGCAGTCGCTGTTGGCTGGCATATTTACGAAATCACGCATGATACCTTGGCACTGGGCTTGGTAGGCCTGGCTGAAGTAATTCCATACTTTGCCAGTGCGCTATTCGCCGGTCATGCGGTTGATCACTATTATTCACGGCGTTTATTCGGTATTTTGGCTGCTGTGATGCTGTGCCTGAACGCGCTAACATTGACCCTGGTGACGCAAGGCTATTTAATTGGCGATAGCAGCTACTGGATCTATGGCTCGATTGCTTTCACCGGCTTTGCGCGCGCTTTTATTGCGCCCAGCGTCAATTCATTGTTTGCGATTATCTTGCCTCGCGAATCCTATGCCAAAGCCACAGGCATCAGCAGCAGCATTTTCCAGACCGGTTTGGTATTAGGCCCTGCCATTGGCGGCCTGATGATTGGCTTTGCCGGCAAAACAGCCGCTTACACCCTGGCTACCGTATTGTGCCTGGGTGCCGCAATCGCCATGTGGTCAATCAAAGTGAAAGAGCCTAAATCTCCCGCAGGTTTACCGGTATTCACCAGCATCAAACAAGGGCTTGATTTTGTATTTAGCAACCAAATCATGCTGGGCGCCTTGTCTTTGGATATGTTTGCAGTATTGTTCGGCGGCGCTGTCGCCATGCTGCCCGCGTTTATTCAAGATGTGTACCATATTGGCCCGGAAGGCTTAGGCATATTGCGCGCCGCACCAGCTGTGGGCGCGATTGCCACGGGCTTATGGCTGACACGCCATCCCATTAATCGCCACGCAGGATTATGGCTATTATGGGCGGTAGCGGGATTTGGGCTCAGCATCATTGGCTTTGGCCTGGCAACCAGCTTCTGGGTGGCATTCGGCTTATTATTGCTTTCTGGTATTGCCGATGGTATTTCTGTGGTGATGCGGCAAACCATCATGCAACTCATCACACCGGACGCCATGCGTGGACGGGTATCGGCCATTAACGGTATCTTTATCGGTTCATCCAACGAATTGGGCGCTTTTGAATCCGGCCTTGCTGCGCGCTTGCTAGGCCTGGTGCCATCGGTTATTTTCGGCGGTGTGATGACGCTTTCTGTTGTGGCGATTACCGCAAAATTTGCGCCTAAATTACGTAAGCTGGAATTGCACCAAATACAATAAGTTAGCTGACTAAGTTTTTAAGCTAAACACTAGCCGGCCAATTTTTTAAAGCCATTTCCACTACCGCCAGCAACTCTTCGCGCGTGGCACCACTAGTAGCCTGCACCGACATACCCTGGTGAAGGGTGGCGATATACTTCGCCAGTTGTTTGCTGTCCACTTGTTGCGGCAAATCGCCCTGCGCTTTTGCCAAGTCAAAACGGGCTGCAAATTTCTCTTCAAAACTTTTTCTGTAAGCAATCAACTCCTGCTGGATCACGCTGGAACTTTGCCCGCAAGTAAGCGCTGCTTGCACAATCAAGCAGCCATTAGGTGTTGCTTTGTTAGTGAAAAAATCTGCCGCTTGCCGCAAAAAATTTTCCACCACCTGGCGCGCGGTCTTCTGTTTTTTTACTTCCGTCACAAAGGCTGCCGGCCCTGAAACGTAACGCGCCAATGCCTGGCGAAATAATTCTTCCTTATTGCCGAACGCAGCATAGATGCTGGGTTTATTAATACCCAGCGCCTCTGTCAGCTCAGCCATCGAAGTGCCCTCATAACCCCGCGACCAGAATACATTCAGCGCTGCTTCCAGCGCTTGTTCCTGGTTAAATGCCAGTGGGCGGCCACGCGGCTTAGCGGCGGGTTTAGGCGCAGTCGTAAAAGTTTTCTCTCTATTTTCCATATCATTTATCAGTTGATGACGGTTTAAAAAATAATATTGTACCATTAGGTACAAAAATATTTGACAAATTATTTTATCTCATCTATTATTTATTTACCAATCGGTACAAATATAAATTTTAAGGAAATAATATGTCAACATCTACACAAAAAATCGCATTTATCACAGGCGCCAATCGCGGTATTGGTTTTGAAACAGCCAAAGGTTTGGGCGCATTAGGCATTACCGTTGTTATCGGCGCACGCGATACCGCCAAAGGTGAAATCGCCGCCAAACAATTACAAGCACTGGGCTACCAGGCCGAAGCTATTCACTATGATGCCAACCAGGCAAATTCGGCAAACCAGGTATTTGAACATTTGAATAAGCAGTACGGAAAACTGGATATCCTGGTGAATAACGCAGGCATTAACCAGGAACAGTTAATGGGCAGCAATAACAGCAGCACAGTGAGTATGGATACGATTCAACAAACTTTTCACAGCAACCTGTTTGCGGTGATTGAGCTGACTCAAAAACTACTGCCGCTGATTAAAAAATCCGAAGCAGGCCGTATTGTGAATCTATCCAGCATCCTGGCATCGCTAACTTTACACAGCATGCCCAATTCACCGATTGACCCTGCTAAAGCCTTTGCCTATAACGCTTCTAAAACCGCGCTCAACGTATACACCGTGCATCTGGCACATGAATTACGTGATACCAATATCAAAGTGAACTCTGCACACCCTGGCTGGGTAAAAACAGAGCTGGGTGGCGATAGCGCCCCGATGGAAGTGGCCGATAGCTACAAAACCAGCGTGCAATTAGCTACCCTGGATAGCAAGGGTGCTAATGGCGGATTCTTCCATGAAGGCGCGGCTTTGCCTTGGTAAATCTAACGTTGCC